>JBBQMJ010000279.1:0-5092 GCA_038328815.1 Fimbriimonadales bacterium
GCGATTGGAAATCCAGTGACAAAGCCGAAGAAGGCTGGGAGCTGCGAGATTTCCCCGAAACCAGTTGGGTAAACGCCCTCGCCATGGGCGAGATTGGCATGGCCCCTTGGCATGAACCCGCCTTTCATGCCCCTGCCGGGCCATCCCCCCATGTCCGCAAAGAGTTTAACGTCGCCAAACCGGTGGCCAAAGCCCGCATCTATGCCTCCGCCCAAGGTCTTTACAACCTCTGTCTGGACGGAAAGCGGGTCGGTCACGATGTCTTCAATCCCGGCTGGACCGACTACCGCAAACGCATTCAATATCAAGTGTTCGATGTCACCAAATCGCTCAAGAAAGGCGCGCACGCGATTGGAGCGACCCTCGGAGACGGCTGGTACGCCGGCCACGTCGGGTGGGGTCCCCGCGCCCAATATGGCCCCCAGCCTAAGGGGCTTATCCAGCTTGAAATTGAGTATGTCGACGGCCAAAAGGAAATCATCGCCTCAAGCGCCGACTGGAAGGCAAGTGCTGGCCCAATCCTTAGCTCCGATCTCATGATGGGTGAAACCTACGATGCCCGCAAGGAACTCGGCCGCTGGGCCAAATCCGGATTCAACGATGCCTCTTGGCACCCCGTAACCACCGAAGAACTCGGCTCAGTTCCCCTGGTCGCAGAGCGCTCCGAGCGTGTCGAGAAATGGCATGAACTGACCCCAAAATCCATCTCCACACCAAAGCCAGGTGTTTACGTCTTTGACCTAGGACAGAACATGGTCGGCTGGGCGCGATTGAAAGTCATCGGCAAGGCAGGAGATACCGTGCAACTTCGATTCGCCGAGATGCTCAATCCAGACGGCACTATCTACACGACGAATCTCCGCAAAGCAAAGGCAACCGATACCTACACCCTAAAAGGTCGCGGCGAAGAGGTCTACGAACCCTCGTTCACCTTCCACGGCTTCCGATACGTCGAGGTAACAGGCTATCCGGGCGAGCCTACGCTCGGCGCGATCAAAGGCATCGTCGTCGCTTCAGCCATGGAAGACTCAGGCTCCTTTGAATGCTCGAACCCGATGGTCAATCAGCTTCAGCACAACATCTACTGGGGACTGCGGGGGAACTATCTCAGCGTCCCAACCGACTGCCCCCAGCGCGACGAGCGCCTTGGCTGGATGGGCGACGCGGAAGTCTTCATCAAGACCGCAACCTTCAACTCAAATGTCGCCCCATTCATGACCAAATGGATGACGGATGTCCAAGACGGCCAATCAACAGAAGGCGCTTTCGCTGACGTTTCGCCAAGGGAATTGGTCGGCGATGCAGCCCCCGCCTGGGGTGATGCCGGTGTCATCGTGCCGTGGAATATCTATCTTGCCTATGGCGACAGGCAAATACTCTCAGACAGCGTCGACTCAATGAAGCGCTGGGTCGATTACATAGGCTCGGCAAACCCAAACAACCTCTGGGAGAATCGGCGCAACAACGATTACGGCGATTGGCTCAGCATCAAAGCCGACACGCCCAAAGATGTCCTTGCAACCGCCTTCTTCGCCCATTCTGCAGACCTCGTTGCCCGTACCGCCAGGATCCTCGGCAACGATGCCGACGCCAAGAAATACAGCAGCCTCTTTAACGAGATCAAGAAAGCCTTCAACGAGGCCTACGTCACCACCGACGGCCGCGTGAAAGGCGAGACCCAAACCTGCTACTGCCTAGCCCTCGGCTTTGATCTGCTCCCCGAAAGCCTCAAACCACAAGCCGCCGCGCACCTTGCCGAAGACCTAACCGTGAAGCATCGCGGCAACCTGTCCACCGGCTTTGTCGGCGTCAAACTCCTCGCCCCCGTACTAACCGAGAATGGCTATCTCGACCTAGCCTACAAACTCCTCCTAAACGACACCTTCCCCTCCTGGGGCTACTCAATCAAACACGGCGCCACCACGATCTGGGAGCGCTGGGACGGCTACACGCAGGAAAACGGCTTCCAGGACCCCGGCATGAACTCGTTCAACCACTACTCACTGGGGTCGATCGGCGAATGGATCTACTCCGTCCCGGGCGGTATCCGCCAAGTCGATCCTGGTTTTCGCCGCTTCACCATTCGCCCCGAAGAGGGCGGCGGCCTAACTTGGGCGAAGACATCCTACAACTCCATCCAGGGCCGCATTGAGTGCAATTGGAGGCGAAAAGGCAAGACCTTCACCCTCGACGTCAAAATTCCCGCTAACACGACGGCCGAAGTATGGGTGCCAACCGAACGAGCAGACAAAGTCACTGAAGGAGGCGCGCCGGTCGGCCCCGGCGTAGTGTTCAAACGCATGGAAACAGGCGCAGCGGTCTACGAAGTCGGTGGCGGCGCCTACCGCTTTGTCTCGCGAACCTAACGGGAGGGACGAATTTCATTCGTCCTAGCCAGCCGCCATGCCGAAACACAACCTCCACTAGCCGGATGAGTTGAAGCTGTTTCATTGTGCCGCCTCTCCAGATCGTCATCCCGACTGTAGCAATAAAAAGCGAAGCGGAGGGACCGTTTTGGTCACGCCGCGCTCTGGTATGAACCCCGCGCTTGCTTACACGGTTCCTCGAGTCAACTCGGGATGACGTCTTCTTATAGCCACGAAGCATCCAATGAAACAGCCTACGTTATGTTAGCGTTCCGGGCCGACGCCGGAGCGCCCAACGTGTTAGAATGCGGCTAGGCAGGACCAAACCATGAGAGGCATACCACTCGCCGGGATAGTAGCAATCGCCTTGGCAGCAATATCATCCTTGAGCCAGGATCCGAAGCCGGTAGCCCCCGACGGTTGGTCGATGCAGATCGCCGATGACGGATGGGTGCTCAAGCCAGATGGCCTAAAAACCGGCCAATCCTTCATCGTCGTCCTCTCCAAAGGGCAAAAAGCCACTGGGAGCCTCAAAGCCTATTTCGACGCCCTATGGGCCACGGCTGGAGTCGACGGCACCCTCCAAAGAGCGCCTCAAACCCTAGAACAGAAAGCTGGCGACTGGGACTTCATCCGCGGGATCGGCGTCCTCACCAAAGGAATCCAGTCACTCCAACTTCAGGTAACCGCCCTTCAAAAAGACCAAAATCAAGTCTCCATGGTGGTCTTCACAGACTCTCCAGATACATTCCAAGTCTTTGGCAGTGTCGCCGACCGCGTTCTGATGACAATGCTCGGCGTCACAAATACCGCCGTCGTGAGCGATGGCTTTCAGTTCGACACGACATTCCCTACGGGGTGGAAAGTGATGAATGGCACTGGCGCGCGCAGCGCTCACCGCGATGCAAACACGGGCATCGAGGACCGCATCCTGAGTGTCTATCAAGATGAACCGATTCAAGAAACCCTTGAGAAGACATTCGCCTCCGCTTGGGACCGCGAAATTGCACGAGCTTCCGTTCACGTCATGAACCCCGGTCTCCTCGCCCCAGAGCGCCCCCAACCCCTACGCAGAAGATTGAAGAACGGCCTTGCCGTTTGGTACGAAGGCGGCGAGTGCAAGTTCGGGATAGGCCGCTATTGCTATCTGCAACTGATGATGCTTCCCGGAAGCGATAGAGTAACGATCGTCGCGGCCCTCTATTTCATGAGCGAGCAGGGCCTAAACGAACAGGATCGAGCGCCGATATGGGAGTTCCTGGAAGGATTCAAATCGGCAAGTCCAGTTTCGAAGACCGCCTTATTCACCAGCGCCGACTGTGTAGGACATTGGAAAATGAACCTGACCGTCGCGCTTGCCGGCTTCTACAGTTCCTCAGGCGCTTACATGGGCGACGCAAGTTCCGGGGGACTCGAGGACCTCACGCTAAATGCCGATGGCACCTACTCGCGAATCTTCGCCGCAAAAACCCCGACCATGGCAATGACTTCAAGTGACAAGGGAACTTGGAAAGTGGAAGATACCATCCTAACCCTCACGCCCAATGAATCCAGCCGAAACAAAGGAGCCAAAACCATGCAGCACCGCATCTACGGCAAAGCCCTCTTGAACGGCTCAGTCAATCTGCTGGTCGGCGCAGCAGATGGCTCCCGAGTCCCAACAAATGCTCTGGAATCCGGAGCGACCCTAGAAATAGCCATCCGCGGCGGCTCTCTGCTCCGATACGTGCAGCAGTAAGATCTTTGTGTTTTCTTGCTTACTACTGCCGAATACGACACTTAGGCCCTTAGCATTGTCCATGCGTGTGGAAGCGTCTGTCGTAGGAGGACTCAGTGTCTACTTGCGACCGATCCGTCGGGGCTGTCATCCCGAACTCCGTGTGAGGCCTCTAGCTGGAAGAACTAATTGATTTGGACACGCAGATCGTGCCGAGTGCCCCTAAACGCAAAATCGCCAATCAAAGGTAGTCGCAGGATGGTTTGTGCCTGGGTCCGGGAGCCCCTACCTCCACGCTCCCACCCTGATTCTCCCCAAGCTGCCCAATACAACGCAAACACACCAACAAAGGCACAGTCGCCACCACACCAAACGAGCAATCGATCAACCGCCACTCAAACGGAATCCCCCGGATCGCACCGGCGATAAGCGCCAGAGGAATCACCGCAACGCAAGCCATAACCCCCCACTTCACAACCCAAACATTCCGCACCGGATCCTTTATCGGCCCGATAAACAGTCCCGCAATCACCAAATGCGCAAACGCCAACCAGTCAGTCCCATAAAACAGAAACGGCCGCCTAGCCTCCGTAGCATTCAGCCCATTCCGAACCTGCACAATCCAACTCTTCAACCCGCTAAAGTCGCTCAAATGCGCCGAAGGCTTAATCCCCATCCATTCGCAAAGCAAGCGAACCTCTTGAGGCAACGGAAATGCGGTGACACCACTTAGAACGAGTCCAACGATGACGCCAACCAGGAGAACACGAGTAAGGCGTAGGAGTCGAGCTTGCTGCGCATCCACAAATTCAAGTATAGGAAGGATGACGCGAAGCTGCCTGGGTCCTATTCTGGCCGTTTGTGCCTCCGCCAGTAACGAATCCCGAAAAACGAGACGTACTCCCTCCAATGGTGAATTTCAGGAGCATAAGGGCGCTGATTGCCCTTGCGGCAATTACAACGCTCGGAACCTGCCAGGCGAACAGCCAAGCACAGGACGGCATTCAAC
>JBBQMJ010000280.1:0-5083 GCA_038328815.1 Fimbriimonadales bacterium
TCAAGCGCAACGAATCGGGATAGGTCGCCCGTGAGAGCGCCGCTACCCGGCCACAGCATCACGTGCAGGTCCTCCCCCGCCGCGTAAAGGGCGGCGCGAGCCATCGGCATCCAGTTCTCCCAACAGTTTAAGGCGCCAACTGTAAACTCGCCAACCTTGGCGGTCACGAGGCCGGCACCATCGCCGTTGGACCACGAAAGACGCTCTTCGTAGGTTGGAACAAGCTTTCTATGAACCGAAACAATAGCTCCGCCGGAATCGATAAACACCCTTGAGCAGTATAAGGAGTGGCCACCACGGCCCTTTGGCCGCTCAGCGATTCCAAGTAAGACAGCAATCTTAGCCTTTGAGGCCGCAGCGCAGACGCTGGCCAAGTGGCCTTCCTCAATGCAAACGCTCTCCGTCAGGTACTTCGCGTGCAATTCCTTTTGGTCTGAGGCGTCCCAGCGAGCGGCGTCGGTTCGGTAGAGCCAGATCGGGTACCCAGGCACAAGCGCTTCGCCGAAGCAGACGAGCTTTGCACCTGCCCTCCCGGCAGCTCCAACGGAATCCACGACCTTCGTGAGGGTCGCTTCCCTGTTTAGGTACACCGGAGCAATTTGGGCAACGGCAACTTTCATCTTAATTGGACTCAATTCGATCGTAAGGCGAATACCCTCGCGAGCGATCTATGAAGGGTACGAGGATCATGGCAGACCGCGGTTTCATTTCGGCTGTAATGGTGCCGACGGGGGTGCGAATTCGCTCCACGGTTAGGAGATCCTGCAGTTCGCCCCAGCTCATAAGACGGCCGATCCTCGTCGAGAAGGTCTCTTTGACCACTTGATCCGTTGGATTGATAATCACGATTACAGATTCCCTTAGCTTGCCCGTAGTGCGGGTGAAGGCAAGAAGCTTGTCGGTATCCAGGGCCGTGAAGTCGCCGTAGCGTAGCGCGGGGTGGTCCTTGCGAATCTTGACCAGCTTCCTGACCATTGCCAAATCCTGATTCTGATCGTTGACTAGGTCCCAGCGCATGGGCGCTCTGTTCTCGGGATCACCGCTACCGATCATGCCCAATTCGGACCCGTAATAGATAACGGGAGAGCCGGGCAGCGTGAATTGCAGTGCTTGGATCAGCCGCCTTTGAGAAGCTTCTGGAATCACGCTCGCAAGTCTCGGTGTGTCATGGTTGTCTGTCAATAACCATGATTTAAGAAGGTTATCGAGCCCCGCATCGCTTACTTCGTGAGCCAACATTTGACCGACACGGCCTCCGCTGATTTCCCCTTTGACCATTGAGCCTGCAAGATAGAGCGCATGGAAATTGAATACGCCATCGACGGCCGGAAACCAGTCGGACGGGTAGCCCGAGATCTCGCCAACGACCTCACTGCCTGGCTTTACAGCATGGGCGGCTTTTGTCAACTCTGAAAGATAGTTGTGGCCAATCTCGAAGGCCACGTCCAAACGCCACCCGTCGATACCTTCACGCAAGTATTTCTGGACGATCGAGTCGTCGTCGTTCCACAGGAATCTTCTCACTTCGGGATTTTCAAGTTTGAGCGCGGGCAGGTTTCCTACCCCGGCAAATCCTCGATACCCGAGCGAATACTCAGGGCCGAAATCGAACCAGCTTCGGTACCTGCTGCGGGAATCTTTGAAGGCATCTTGAAATGCGCTTGAGGTCTTGCCCATGTGGTTGAAAACGCCGTCCAATATAAGCTTCATGTTCCGCTTGTGAACGTCTTTTGTTAGCGTCACAAAGTCGGCTTGGGTGCCTACATCGGGCGATATTTCGTTGTAATCCTGGGTGTCGTACTTGTGATTGGTGTAAGCCTTGAAAATGGGCGTTAGGTACAGCACGTCAGCACCGATCTGCCGAATATAGTCCAGCTTGTCGTCCACGCCCGCAAGGTCGCCCCCCCAGAATTCCAATTCGTGGGTCCAGAGGCCGAGGTCGGCGAGCCTTGTGCCGCCCTTTGGCAGGTCGCTCCAGTCCATAAGCCTGCGCGGCGCCTTGAAAAGAGCCTTCTTTGCAGCGAGGTCTGTCGGCTTGGCGAAACGATCGACAAAGACCTGATAAATTACTGCGCCGTTGCGCCAATCCTTCGCGCGTGCGTCCACGGAGCTCTGCGTCGCCAAAGTCACTAGTGCGAAGAGAGTGGCTGTTGTAAGCACTAGAAAAGCATACTCCCGTCCGCTGACTCAAGGATTAATTCGATTTACCTCAGCACGGCTTGATGGCAAGACCGTAAGCTAGAAGGGCACTATGGCAAATATTAAGATCGCCTATATTGGCGGTGGCAGTAGCCGGGCTGCTGGCACAATGGCTTCGCTCATTGAGCAGGGCGATAACTTTGACGGCTCGGAGGTCGTATTGATCGACCTTGACGAAGATCGACTGTCAGTGGTCAAGACGATCGCCGACAAAATGGCACGCGCAAAGGGCATCGATCTGAAGGTCACGACGACACTGAATCGAAAGGAAGGTCTAACGGATTGCGATGCGATCCTCTCCAGTTTTAGGCCTGGCGAGTTTGAAGCAAGGCACTTGGACGAATCGATTCCACTGAAGCACGGGGTTATCGGCCAGGAAACGCAAGGGCCTGGCGGCTTCTTCATGGCTCTGCGTTCGATCCATATTCTTGCCGACATCGTCAAGGAGATCGAGCAGGTGTGTCCCAAGGCGTGGATATTCAACTACACGAATCCCGTCAACATCGTTGCCCAAGCCGTTGCTACACAAACCAACGTTCCCATAGTTTCGCTCTGCGAAGGGCCGATCATCTTTCCGCATTGGTTCTGTTACAGTCTGGACCTTGACGCCGACAAGATCAAGGCGAACATGATTGGTCTGAACCACGGTTGCTGGTCGACATCGCAATCATATGATGGTGGCGACCCGTTCCCCATTTTCGTTGAGGCTTATGAACAAAGGATCAAGGAGTTGGGTGACGACCATCGGGGATTGAAGATGGTCCGGTTGGCCATTGAAATGAGGAGTCTGCCCGCGGATTATTTCTACTACTATTACTTCAGGGACCACGCCTTTCAGACATGCAGGCAGAAGAAAACGACCCGTTCGCAGGACATCATGGCCGCGCTTCCTGGCTATTGGGCGCACTATCGGGAGCAGGCGACGATGGATGTCCCTGTGCTCGATCCAGAGCGTTCGAGAGGCGGAATTCACGAGCTTGAACTCGCAATTGATGCGATGGATGCCATGTTCAACGATCGCAACGAGGTGCTGCCGTGCAATGTGTTGAACAGAGGCGCACTTCCTGACTTCGAGGATGACGTGGTTGTCGAAGTGCCATGCCGCATCGAGCGAACGGGCATCAATCCGTTACCGCAAGAGCATTTGCCGCGCACTGTTGTCGGGCTAGTTAAGGTGCTTGCGGAATATCAGGTGCTTACGGCGAACGCGGCGTGGAGCGGGGACCGGAAGGACGCCATTCGGGCGTTGGCGAGCAATCCATTGGTAGTGGATTTTGATAAGGCTGAGGCCATTTACAACGAAATGGCCGTGGCGCACAAACGGTACCTCCCAGAAAGGCTCTGGTAGCGATGAAGTACTTCTTGGGGGTCGATGGCGGCAACACTAAAACTTTGGCGCTTATCGCTGATGAGACGGGCTTGATTGTTGGCAAAGGTCGAGCTGGGAATGGCGATATCTACGGAGCGGAATCTGCTAACGCCGCTGTGGGGGAGATAACCAAAGCCATGGATCTCAGTCTCGCCGATGCAGGGCTCGTCGCGTCCGATCTTGAGTCATCCGGCTACAGTCTTGCGGGTGCGGATTGGGCGGAGGACTATGTTTTCCTACAAAGAGAGATCTTGTCCGCCCGGTTTAACCGCGGCATCGGACCCAAAATGGCCATTGTCAACGACGCCCAAGGCGCCCTCTGCGCAGGCGCCCCGGATGGGTTAGGAGTGGCCGTGATCTGCGGAACATATGGAACCTGTGCCGCAGTTGGTCCAGAGGAGGGCAAATTAAAGGTTCGTAGGCAATGGCAGGGGAGCTTTTGGCACGAGGCGCAAGGCGGAGCGGTTCCTCTTGGGAATAGCGTGCTTTCTGCGGTCGTGCATTCCAGGCTTGGAATGATTGGACCAACCTCGCTCACGGACCTGGTGCTGGGCCACTATGGCGCGCCAACCGTGGATGAACTCCTCCACTGGCTAAACCGGCGAGAGGATCCGGTACCCAAAAAGGCGGGTCAGCTAGCCAGGATGGTCTTGGCCGAAGCGCTGAAAGGTGACGCCGTTTCAAACCGAATTGTGACTGAGCACGGCGAGAGGGCTGGCGACTACGCCATCGCCGCCGCGAATGCAGTTGGATATATCGATGAGCCCTTCATGCTCGTTTTGGCAGGTGGCGTCCTTCGCTCGACGCCCAACCCACTCGCCGATATCATCGTTGCCCGCGTCAAAACTCAGTTCCCGCAGGTCCAAGCGGCTCAGGCTCTATTTGAACCGGTCTATGGAGGACTGATGGTCGCCTACAGCGCCGCTAACTTCGCAATTGACGACAAGATGAGACAACGGTTCAGGGAAACACATCCTGACCCGTCCTTCTTTGACTCTTAAAGTCAAACTAAAGAAATGGACCGTCAAGACGTCATCGCCCACCAACCTGGAGGGAAGGGCAGCGATAAGCCTGCCTGGCTGCGGGATCGGTTGGAATGGTTCCAGGACCAGAAATTTGGCATCATTCTGCACTGGGGCATTTACTCCCTTTGGGATTGTTGCGAGTCTTGGCCTTTATCGCCCGGTGATGAATGGGCTCGGGCCGAGGACATGGATTGCTGGACCTCACGAGATCGAGATCTATCGCGCTTCCAACAGGACTATTGGGCGCTTAATAAACAGTTCAACCCTACAAAGTTCGACCCCGAGGCCTGGGCTGAGCTCTTTCGGCAATCTGGGGCGAAATACGTCGCATTCACGACCAAGCATCACGACGGCTTTTGCATGTGGGATACCCAGACGACCGATTACAAGATCAGTGGGTCCGCAAGTCCGTACCAAGGCGATGTATTCAAGGGGCTTACCAACGCCCTCCACAAGGAGGACCTTGGCGTGTCGGCTTATTTCTCAAAAG
>JBBQMJ010000281.1:0-5056 GCA_038328815.1 Fimbriimonadales bacterium
GAACGTCGACCTGTCGGGTTCGATGAGCGACTTCAGCACTTTCACGATCAACCCCAGGGGCGCCACCGGGTTAACGATAGCCGGCGGACGGGCAGCCAAGCGCGAGTGGCTGGGCGAATTCCAGGCAAAGGCTCGCATCACTCCTGATGGATGGGAGGCTGAGGCGAGGATCCCTTGGAAGGTTTTGCCGCTTCCCGGCCGAGGCAAGCGCAGCGCCAGATTTAACGTTTACAGGTTCATTTCCAGGCTCCAGCAGACGTTTACTTACACGTATACTGGCAACAATCAGACAGCGCTGACGCCGGTCTGGAACGACGTAGAGATGCCTCAGGTTAAAGAGGTGCGAAAGCTGATGCTTTTGCCCTACGTCTACACGGGATACGATCGGGACACGGGCGGTGTCGCTAACGCAGGTTTGGACATCAAGGCTCCGCTGACAGACACCGTGAACCTCGTCGGCACTGTCAACCCAGACTTTCGCAACATCGAGAACCAGATTCTTTCACTGGACTTCAGCAGGTTCGAACGACTGACCAATGAGGCGCGGCCGTTCTTTCTTGAGGGGCGCAACTATTACGGCTCGCAGATATTTGCGTCTCAGCGAGTCGGCAGCTTTGATGCGGGTCTCAACACGTATGGCAAGATCGACGACAAGACCAGCTTTGGACTGTTGGATGCAGCCGCCTTTGGAAACGAGAACGACTTCGTCTTGAATGCGACTCGGCAAGTTGATGCCAACACAAGTTACCGGGGCACGATTACTTCCAAGGATTCGCCGGGTCAGAAGAACCAGGCATATCTCTTTCGATGGGCTAAGAGCTTTGGAGTCTACGGGCTGTTTTTGCGGTCGGCCGGTAGTCGAGATTCGATTTCTGGGGCGGGCCAAGAATCGATTGTCAGCGCTAGTTACAACAAGAACGAATGGTTCGCCGTAGTCGACCATGAGGCAATGTCGCCGAACTACGGGTCGGCCCTAGGCTTCGTCCCGGAAAATGATCTTAAGGGTGAGGACTACAGCGTCACCTATTCCAAGAATTTGACCAAAGGGCCGTTCCTTAGCTACCTATTTGAAGCCGATGCGACTGAGTACAACCATTTCGATGGGGGGTTCTACCGCAGAGATAGGACTTTTACCTCCATGGCCAGCCTCAGAAAGGGGATGAATGTGAGCTACACGCACGATCAACCTAACTTTGAAGGCGAGAAGGATCATTTGGATAACGTTAGCGTGAGCTATCCGAACACGAATCCGTACAGGAATATCAGCATCGGCACGGCCTGGGGAACGCAGGCGTTGGAGCCGTATCGCGTGGGTAACTTAAGCGGAGCTTATCGAACGCTTGGAAAGCTTGATTTGTCTTTGAGCTATCAGGCGGTGCAGTACCTGGGCTACGCGGACCAGGTGATCTTTAGTGGCAACTACGATATGGGTCGTGACCAGGCTATTTCGGGCCGTATTGTGAAGCAGGGGAGTCAGATTGATCCTTATATCGCTTTTCGGCGGTCCGGGAATGCGGGGGCGGAGTATTTCTTGATCTTGGGAAATCCCAATACGTCGGAGTTTAAATCGGCGCTGATTTTGAAGGTCACGTATCCGATTGAGAAGATTATTGGGCGGTAGGGGGGAGACGGTGTTGCGGTATTGCGGCGTTGCGGTATTGCGGACCTTGGACGATAGGGCACCAGTAGGCGCCGGATGTGTTTTGCCGGCGTTCCGGAAGGGAGGGATGACCCCCGTGTCGTCCTTTCTTGGTAGGGCTTAGCCTCAGAACCTCCGCTCGCGAAACCTGGGCAGGTCGAAACGGGGTTCGACCCTCCCGGTGTCCTTTAGTTGCGCGGATATGACTTGAAGGCTTCAGCGTATTTCAATCCGGTTCCCGTATTGAAAATGACGATCTTGTCCGTCGCCTGAATCCAACGATCTCGCTGAAGCTCTTTGAGGGCGGCCAGACATGCGCCGCCTTCGGGGGCGGCGGAGATTCCCGTCAGCTCCGATAGTTCGTAGGCGCCTTGCATGAGTTCTTTGTCAGAGATGGCTAGTGCCGTTCCGTGGCTGAGTTGGATGAGGTCGAACATGATGAAGTCGCCGATTGCCTTCGGAACGCGAAGTCCAGACGCGACGGTTGATGCATTCTCCACCATGCCAGCATCACGTTTTCCTGCCTGAATGGCCTTGGGGATTAGGTTGCAGCCTTCGGCCTGCACGCTGACCATCCGGGGCCGCTTCGAGCCGATCCAGCCCACTTGCTCCATCTCGTCGAACGCCTTCCACATTCCAATGAGCCCAGTGCCGCCGCCGGTTGGGTAGAGGATGACGTCGGGGAGGTTCCAGTCGAATTGTTCGGCGATTTCATAGCCCATCGTCTTTTTGCCTTCGATGCGGTAAGGCTCTTTGAGGGTGGAGAGTTCAAACCAGCCTTCGGCATCCTTTCTGTCGGCGATGATCTTGGCGCAGTCGTTGATGAGGCCGTCGACGAGGGTTATGTGCGCGCCCGCCATTTCGCACTCAAGACGGTTGGCGGCGGGGACATCTTTGGGCATGAAGACGTGGGCTTCAAGGCCGTAGCGGGCGGCGTATGCCGCCATCGCGCCTCCGGCGTTGCCAGCGCTGGGAACGGCTAGTTTTGTTGCCCCGAAGAGCTTTGCCATCGGCACTGCCATCGCCATGCCGCGGGCCTTGAACGAGCCTGTGGGGTTGACGGCTTCGTCTTTGACGAACAGGGAGCCGTTGGTCAGGCCCAAGCTTGCCGCCAGTCGGTTTGTTTCGAGTAGGGGAGTGCCGCCTTCGCCCAGGCTCATCGGCTCATGGTTTGCAGGCAAGGGAAGGACTTCGCGGTAGCGCCATAGATCTTTGCGTCGCCCTTTGAGGTCGCTCGGCCTTATGGCTATCGATGCGAGGTCGATATCTACGCGCAGGGGCTTTCCGCATTCGCAGAGGTTCAGCAGAGTGCCAAATGCATAGCGTTTGCCACAGGCGAAGCAGGAGAGACCTTGGACGTGCATGACATGAGATTGTGCCAGGAAGAGAGAGAACGTTGCGCGTAAATAGGGAGGGTCGAACTCCTTGCTCATTTTCCACGGACGGTGGATATGAGGCTAAGCCCTACCAAGAAAGGACGACACGGGGGGCATCCCTCCCTTCCGGAATACCGGCAGAACACATCCGGCGCCTACTCGCTCGCGGCAACGTTGACGTAATTTTTCAGCTGGAGACTCGCCGGGAGCGTGTCCAGGCAAAGATACTGAGCAAGGCGGGCCAAGCAAAGCCATGCAACTCGCGTTGCTAGGCAGCTTTTAGCTCAGAATCCGCAGCCATCACGCTTAGGAAAGCGGTGACGACTTTCGGGTCGAAGTGGCGGCCGCTTAGCGACTTGATCTCGTCGACCGCGCGGTTTATGGGCCAGGCGACTTTGTAGGCGCGTTCGCTGATCAGGGCGTCAAAGACGTCGGCTACGGCGACGATTCGGCCCGGCAATGGGATGTTGGAACCGCTGAGGCGCGATGGATAGCCGGTGCCATCCCATTTCTCATGGTGGGTTCGGGCGATGATTTCTGCCATTTTCAGGAGCTTCGAATTGCCTTCAAGAATTCGGCTGCCGATGATGGCGTGGGTGCGCATTACGATGAATTCGGTTTCCGTTAGCTTGCCCGGCTTCATGAGGATGGCGTCTCGGATTCCGATCTTGCCGATATCGTGAAGCGGTGCGGCGAGGCTAATCAGTTCAATTTCTTCTGGTGAGAGGCCCATTTCGGCAGCAATTTTGGCGGACATTGCACCGACTCTCTTCGTATGGTCGCCGGTATCGTCGTCGCGATACTCGGAGGCTCGTGCCAGCCTTTGAAGCATTTCAATTTGGTCGTCGTAGAGATTCTTGGTTCTCTCGGCGACTTTGGCATCCACATCCTCTGAAAAGGAATTCAGTTGCCGGTGGGCTGAGCGAGCATGCAGGGCATTGCGCACGCGGACGCCAAGTTCAACTTGCCCGACAGGTTTGAGAACGAAATCATATGCGCCCATTTCAAGCAATTCCTGTTTGAAAAGGCGCTCGTCGCCACCCATGAACACGATGAGGGGGATTGCACCGTCGGAAACTGTTTCGACTCTGAGTAGCGAGAGCAGCTCAAACGCGCCGAGGGACTGCCCTTCAACGTCAAGCAACACGATGTCTGGTGAGCGCTCTGGATTGATGCCCAAATCGCTAATATCGCTAACCGTTTGGATATGTTCGAAGCCCTCTTCTCGAAGATAGCCTTGAACAACACTTAGGTTCTTTGCATCCTTGTCAATCACAAGGATGTTAGCCAGGTTTATGGTTGGGTCGCTATGCAAACATTGCTCCTTTAGTGCGTTTCAAACTATGTCTTTGCAGTCGCGGCGAGTTTCACCTATAAGGTGTTTCCCTGGCCGGGGCCAGAATTCATTGGCACGAATACGGTGCCATGAAATGAACTCATATTCGACTTATCGGCATTTGCTGAACCGCTACTCACGTTCTGGGCGTACTTTTTTGGCAAAATCCGGTTACGCTAGGTCACACTGGACTTTGTGACCGCAAGTACCTTGCGAAAAGTCGATCTCTTAGACCCCAGTGAGACTATTAAAAAGGGAATTTCTGGGTCGGTCAATATCCCCGTATCGAAACTAGCCGAACGTACTTACGAGTTGCCGTCGAAATCTTCGGGGCTGCGGGTTGCTAACGTTGCTGGTGCGGAGGCCGCCATGGATTGGCTTGCTGCTAACGGGCGAGTATCGAGCATCACGGACGATTTCAAATACGGGGATTCGGATGGGTGTCGTTTATGGTCGCCGAACGCTTTCTTGGAAGAGACTTTGCCACTGATTGATGCGGGGATGGCTTTGGATTTGGGCTGCGGGGTTGGGCGTGAGGCGGTGTTTATGGCTTCGGATGGTTGGCAGGTTGCGGCAGTTGATCACCTGCCCGATGCGATTGAGCGTGGGCATCTGCTTGCTAGGCGCTATTTAGGCGAGTTCGAGTCTCGAATAGATTGGCAGGCAGCTGACGTTTGTGGTGCGGTTGCAGAGTCTGGGCAAGAG
>JBBQMJ010000282.1:0-5051 GCA_038328815.1 Fimbriimonadales bacterium
AATCGGGAGTGTCGCAACAGCTTCCCCTTCCGCGTCATAAGTGGTGGTCTCAACGCCAAAGCTAATCCGCCCCCGGTATTCCTTCGGCTCCAAGGGCAAATATTGGAGAAAACGAGTGGCGGGGCCAACCGCGACAACCAACACACCAGTTGCTTGAGGGTCGAGCGTGCCGGCATGGCCGACACGCCGAGTATTGAATTTGCGTCGAACGTCGTTTACGACATCGTGGGAACTGCAACCAAGCCGCTTATGGACTAGGAGGATTCCAAGCACTGTTTTGCCTTCTCCACTACACGATCGACGACTTCTTCAAGCGGTAAATCGAATGTGCAGCCGGCAGCATTCTTGTGCCCGCCGCCATTGAAATTCCGCGCGACGGCAGCAACGTCATAACCTCTCCGAGAACGCAAACTAACCCTTACCTTGTTCGCCTTGGGTTCACGAATCAAAATGGCAATCTGGACTGTTTCGATCGAAAGAAGCTCGTTCGCAAAGCCCTCGGTATCCTCGTCCGTTGACCCAGTCATCGCGAAGTCGTCAACGGTCACCACCGACCACGCCAGCCGGTTATCACAGGCTAAGGACATGCCATTAAGCACGATTCCCAGTAACTTGGCCGCAGCCACAGGCTTACTCTGGAAAATCTGTTCACTGACGAGATTGATATCAGCGCCATTCTCAAGCAGGATCGCAGCCATGCTTAAAGCCTCGGGCGTCGTGTTTCTGAATCTAAAACTACCGGTGTCCGTGACGATCCCAGTCAAAAGGCAGGTGGCCATTTCGGGTGTGAATTTCGCCTTGATCTCAAGGAATATCTTCGTCAGGATAAGAGCGGTTGCTGAAGCGGTGACGTCAACAATTCTAATATCCCCGGGCATCTTGTGAGGCACATGATGGTCTACCAAGATCATTCTTGGGCACTCATGGAAATATTGCTCAGTTGAACCTAGGCGCTCGAGGGATTCTAGGTCGACAACGATAGCGAGGTCGTGCTTGGGATTCTTTGGCACCTGTCGAACGCGCTTGATGCCGGGCAGAAACTCCAAGTTCTTCGGCGGCACGTGGTGGCAGAGAACCTCGTTCTCGATGCCCATGCCATCCAGTAAGTGGGAGACGGCTAAGGCGCTTCCCATTGCGTCGCCATCGGGATTCAGGTGACTACCGATGAGCACGGAGGAGGCGCGTTTGACCTCTTCGAGGAAGCTAGGGGCGAGTTCACTGACGATGCTAATGGGCCACCGCCGTTGGTAGAAGAGAGTTCAAATCGACACATTTTACCTTGGTCAACTAGCGTAGCCCTCCGGGTGCGCCTCAAACCACTGCCAGGCGTGCTTCACTATTGTCTCTAGGTCGGGGATCGAAGGGGCCCAGCCCCAATCGTTTTTGATCTTCTCGCTGCTTGCGATGAGCTTCGCGGGATCACCCGGCCTTCGGGCCGCTTCCTCGATCACCAGCGGCTTCCCGACCACTTTCTCCACGGTCCTCAGAACTTCTCGCACGCTAAACCCTTGGCCATTGCCCAGGTTGTACTGGCGCGAATCTCCCCCTGCCCTTAAGTGGTTAACGGCCTTTAGGTGGGCATCCGCAAGGTCCATCACATGAACGTAATCCCGGACGCAAGTGCCATCGGGCGTGTCGTAGTCGAAGCCAAAGACTTTCATTGCAGGCCGTTTACCTACCAAAGACTGCAAGGCGACAGGAATCAAGTGCTCCTCGGGATCATGATCTTCGCCAAGCAAACCATCCGGATCAGCTCCTGACGCGTTGAAATACCTTAAACAGACACTTCTGAGACCATCTGCAATGTCGAAGTCCGCGAGAATCTTCTCGACCGCTAATTTGCTCTCACCATAAGGGCTCGTAGGGGTTTTAGGATGCGCTTCATCTAAGGGCAAGTATTTGGGCTCGCCAAACACTGCTGCGGTCGAGCTGAAAACTAATTTGTTGACGCCCGAGCGCTGCATTTCACTCAATAGAGAGAGCACCTTCATGGTGTTGTTGAGCCAGTACTTCCCTGGCTTACGCACGCTTTCGCCGACCGAAATAAAGGCCGCGAAATGCATCACCAAATCGACAATGTGCTCGTCGAAAATTTTGCGAAGGACAACTGGATCGCCAAGGTCGCCTTGAACAAAGGGGCTTCCAAGGAGGGCTTCGCGGTGACCTTGGGAGAAGTCGTCGAGCACAAGATGCTCTTCCCCGCATTCACGAAGGAGTTTCAGCATGTGTGAGCCTATGTAACCGGCACCACCAATCACGAGGATCATAAGCCTAGCCTACCGAAGCTTGCGACAAGCCCGTTTAATTGGGAGGCGTCATCAGCGGCGTTCTGCCCTGGTTAGAGAAATATTTCCATGCGTCCTTGGGAGTTGGAGCCGGCGCGCCTTCTAAATGCGCCTTATCAACCTTTCCAGCCTCACCCACGATCGCCTGGGCCGCATCAATCTGGTGACTTGCCTTGTAGGCAGCCGCAAGCACATAAAAGCCTGCAGCATAAGTTCTTGAGGTAACAGTTGCCGCTTTGGCGTAGCTAATCGCTTCGTCGTTCTTTCCTAGAACCAGTTCAGCGATAGCGAGTCCCGTAAGACCTTCGGCCGACTCGGGCCGGGCTTCCAGCGCCGTCAGGAACATGGTCTCAGCGGCGGCAGCCTGCTTCTTGTCGCCGCCGTCCTCAAGCTTGCCGTAAAAACCTACTTCCAGAGCGACATTACCTTCCTGAATGTAAGCATCCGCACTTGTTGGATCAGCTTTTACGGCGTCTATGAAGTAGCTCCTTGCCTCTCCAAGCAGACCCTGCTTGTCAAGAAGGGCGCTTTGGTAAATCTTCACTTCCGTTTTCTGTGGGTACTTGTCGGCAAGCTGCTTCACAATGGCGCTGAGCACGTCAATCTTGTTCTTGCGAAGGGCCAGAAACGCCTCCGCAGTGATCACTCCGAGATTGTCGCTGTCCGTCAACAAAGCTTCCTTCATTGCGTCCGCTGAGCCTGTTTCGTCGCTAAAAGCCGAGTTCAACACGCCTTCAAGTGCGAACGAATAAGCGTCATATTTGCCGTACTTTTTGAGGTTCCTAAGGACGCTTAGCGCATCGCCAAAGCGGGAAACTCGCATCAATGCGTAGGCCAGGCGGTTTGCTATGTCAGGGCGAGAGTTGTCCTTTGCAACCTCCGAGTAGAGCGCGGCTACCGCAACGCTATAGTGGCCCGAGCGCATCGCCATATCTGAGTATTGGACGATATTCGTCGAGCTCGGCTTCATTGCATCCAGCTCGTCATCCTGCGCCTTTTTGATTCCGCCAATCGCCGCCTTCAGGGCGTTCCGAATACTCGTCTGAGCTTCAGCTGGATCAGCCGATCGGCTGAAGGTTGAGAAGGCTCTATCGATGTTGATTGAACTCAAGAGCATCATCGCCTGCCTATTGTTAGGCTCGGATGCTAACGCGTCCTCGGCATACTTTTGCGCCCTGTCATAGGCGCCCTTGCCTCGATAGGCCATCGCCATTCCAAGACGAGCTGGGTTGAAGCCCGCCTTCGCCTTGAGCGCAAGCCGGCACTCCATGATCGCATCATCCCATTTACTGTTCGTAAGCAACTCTTGCGCTTTCTGAGTGTGAAAGTCGGGCCCCTTCGAGAGCTGGTTATCGATCTTCACCGTCACCGACTTCTTTCCGTTCTCACCTTCTGTAGTATAGGCGCGGAACTCAAGATCCAAATTGCCTTCATCCTCGTTAACCGTGTCCAACTTGAAGTTGTAAGGGATACTTGATACCGTGTCCCGCAGGTCATGATTGACATAAAATTCAACCTGGGTCACGATCCCTTTGGTCTCACCAACCCTAACACGGAATTCATGGACCCCGCTGACGATATCGCCAGGCGCGGCGTCAACGGTGACTGAGATCGCCGGCTTGGTAAGGCCTAGTAGGGCAAGTGCAATAAGCGTAACGGGCATAAGAGTTAAAATTCCTGTTGCTTGGGCGTAAATCCCTTGCTACGAGTATGACGCTTGAGAATCGCCGGACATTCGAGGAACGTGCGACTCTGTTATTTTAGCTAGGTAGAACCTAACGCGTTTGGCCCTGGTGCTTGTTGATCGTCCTCACATGCTCTAGCATTAGGAATTCTCCAAAGTTCTCTCTAGTCACCATGCCAAGAAGGTTGCCATCCTCCATGATCAGGATTGGACTTGTGTCGCCCTGAGAAAAGGACTCTAACGCGTTTTGCAGGGGTGCCTCAGGATCGGCGCTCTTATATTCGCGAAGCATATGACCCGAGACATATCCCGAAGGCCCCTCCACCGCAAGTCCTCGAATGAGCGCATCTCTAGTTAGAATTCCGAGAACCTCGTCGCCAATCGTAACCGGAAAGTCCTGCTGCGAGCTTTCAAGCAGGCACTTCGAAGCGCCTTCAAGGGTCTGCCCGCTTTGAAGTGTCTTGAACTGAGTCAGCATCGCATCGGCCATCTTATGGCCGTAGACCATCGTTCGACCTGCCATCGACGATACTTCTTGCCCCGCACCTAAGTAGACGAAGAATGCGATGAGCATCAGGGACAGACTCCCCACCATAACGCCCACAAATCCGATCACAATAGCTAAGAGTTGGCCTATTGCTCCGGCAATACGTGTTGCGCGCTCTTCCGCCATCGACATGGCAAGGACCGCCCTGAGGACACGCCCTCCATCCATTGGGAAAGCCGGGATCATGTTGAATACCGGCAAGATGACGTTCGCTGCGAAGAGTCCTGCAAGGAGATTTGTGGAAGACAACTCGAGGTTTACCGGCGGGAGTTTCTCTTGCGTGACCATTAAGGCCGCTCCCAAGATTATGGCAATGACGACATTGACCGCCGGGCCTGCAAGCGCAATCCAAAACTCCTCGTTAGGTCTAGGATTCCGCCCCTGCAAAACAGCAACTCCGCCAATTGGATAGAGGGTGATGTCACGAGTGTCTACGCCGAAATGCTTAGCAACCAACGCATGTCCCAACTCGTGCAGAACGACGCAGCCAAAAACGCCAAGCACAAGCGCCATAGCGCGCGCAAGGTCATTGGGC
>JBBQMJ010000283.1:0-5043 GCA_038328815.1 Fimbriimonadales bacterium
TACAGCGATCAATTTTCCGGTTTTCAATATTGCCGATGCCTGCATCACTAGCGCGGCGATCATGCTTATGATTACCTGGGCCAAGGATGCTTTGAAACCTGCTGAAGGTCCCAGCAATACTCACGGTTCTGAAACCGCAGAGAATCCCACTCCGTAAGGCCAAATATTATGCGATTCTTATTCCCGCCCCGATTGCTCATTCTGTCAGCCATCGCCGTCGCGGTTTATCCTGAGGTGGCGAAGAAGTGCAAGCCCGCTGCCAAGGTTGTTGCCGATGGCGTGACTAAGTTTGCCGAATGGCTCCAAGAAGCCGCTAAGGACACTGAAACGCCAACTGCGCCCCCGAAGGCCGATTCCACAGCCACAGCGCCCCCCAAGGCGGCAGCAAAGACTGAATCAGCCCCAGCCGGCAAGCCAGCGGCCAAGAAGTCTGCTTCCAAACCTAAGCCTAAAGTGACTGGCGCTAAGCCGTCAGCTAAAACTGCAAAGAAGCCTAAAGCTACAAGTTAGGCAAAGGCGTTGAGATTTCGCTCCCTTTCGGCTTATTTGGGTGGGCTTGGTCAAGAGGTTTCCTTTAGCGGGAATTTGGATGCGTCGGAACACGGATCGTGTCTCCGGGAAGCGGCCGTTCCGGAAGGTCGAAACGGGAGTTCGACCCTCCCAGGAAGGCTCAGGACCCTTGGTCTATCTGAGCCCTTGTTAAAATCGTCAACAGCCGGGAACTGAATTGGGTAAGTTCCCGTTAGACTCAGTGGGGTCGTTGGCGGCCTGATTGGTGATTTTTATGAACAACAAGATTTCTAAAGGGCTCATGGTCCTCGGACTCGCCGTCCCTGTCCTCGCGCTGGCAGCATTTCGAACCTACACGCCTGTAGCTGGCGCCGAATCCGGCCCGAAGGTCGGTGGGGAAGTTTACGCATTTGAACCCACGCACGTAACGGGTCCCGACAAGGGAACAGACACGTGCCCCGTTTGCAAGTACGGCAGCGAACCGGCAGCCCAGGTTTGGGTGAACGGCGACGATCCTGCGAACCTCGCGAAAATCACCAAGACCCTGGAAGGCGCCATCGCCAAGAACGGCCTTCACAAGTTCCGCGCGTTCGTCGTGGTCATCCCTGCAAACGGCGAGACGCCAGAGGCAGTTAAGTCGAATCTCACAGAGTTCGCAGCGAAGAACGGTCTTAAGGACGTCGCTCTAACCTACGTGAGAGACAACGATGCGATCTCTGAGTACAAGATCAACACGGATGCTTCGGTCAAGAACACTGTGTTCGTCTATGCAGACCGAACCGTAGTCGCCAACTATGTGAATCTAAAGGGCGATGACGAAGGTCTCGCTAAGCTTCAGGCATCCATCGCCAAAGCAGTCGCCAAGTAAATCGGAAACTAAAATGCCCCTCGGCAGATTTGCCGAGGGGCATTTGCTATTTATGATTGCTGGATTTCAGAAATAGAGAGCTTCGCGGAGTCCGCCATCTCTTCGAACACGTTCGATAGCGCGCGAAAGGCGCTTTCGGACAGCCATGTCAGACATACCCATTCGATCTGCGATCTGCTTTGAACTTAGCCCCTGGGTAAATCTCAACTCAACCATCATCCGGTCAACGTCCGGCAATCTTGATAACGCCCGTTGAATGGCGTTTGCGAGCAACTCATCGGTGGTTGATGCGTCGGCAACTCCTGGCGCCAACTCCAATGGAACTTCCCGCTGCAGTTTCAACGCTCGCTGGCGCATCCATGCTTTGGCAGCCATTTTGGCGAATCCAGTGATCCAGCTCTCCAAACTCCCCTTCTCGATTTCGAAGCTCGGAAGCTGGCGCATCATGTTCAACATGATGTCCTGCGCAAGATCGTCCGCGTCTTGAGTGCTAACTCCAAATTGGAGAAGCCTCACACGGGCAAATTGTGTAAGTGACGAAATTGAAGCCCCAATGCCGACTTCTTTCAGTCCCGCACTATCGGTGCGAGGCTGACCTGTGTTCAGGATCGTAGCAACAGACATCCCCTTCCCCCATTTAGCCGTACCACCCTAATATTTTTAGCGTGGCCCTTATACGGCCTATTCATTATTGAGAGCAAGGAGGCTATTTGTGACAAATACTTATCCACAAACTGATTTTAAGGCAATTTTGCTAGGTTGGCGTCACACTATGCCCTCCTGGCGACAATACATATCAAGTTGCATTCAATTTTTACAAGAATCTATCTTGAGGCCCGGCCCGTAATTTGATACAGGGAAGGCTAATTATGTCTCGACGCACAATCCATAACCCAGCATGCCACGCCGTTCGCGATCAGATGTTTCTGCTGACCACGAACGAGCTGCCCGACGAGGATGCGAGGATTGCGTACTCACACTTGGCGGAATGTCCAAAGTGCAGGCAAGCCCTTGCCGAGCACGTCAAGCTCGTCGGCGCCCTTTTCGGAAGCATGGGACCTGCTCACAGAACGGCCTGACAAAAATATTTGAAAATTTTTTCAAACCTGTGTCACAAAAGGGCCTCCAGCCGACAATACATTACAAGAAAGCGTTCCACGTGGAATTAAAAAGCCAACGTATTAAAGAAGCGCGACCATTCTCCTCTTACCGCTAGGCCATCTGTCTCTTCAAAGGCCTAGCGGAAATTTTCTTTTTAGCCCTCTGTTGCTTCGTATTTCTCTTTCAAGGCATTCACAACCGCCGGATCGGCCAAAGTCGTTGTATCGCCCAATACGCGGCCCTCAGCAACATCTCTTAACAGCCGTCGCATGATCTTGCCGCTTCGCGTCTTTGGAAGCTCAGCTGTGATGATTACGTCGTCTGGCCGTGCGATTGCCCCGATCTTGTGGGCAACATGAGCCTTGAGCTCCTCAGTCAGACCGTCGTGCTCTTTGAAACTTGACCTGATAATCACAAAAGCGGATATCGCCTGCCCCTTAATTTCGTGCGTCTTGCCGATGACGGCAGCCTCTGCAACGGCTGGATGGTCTACAAGAGCGGATTCAACCTCCATGGTGCTAATGTTGTGCCCGGCGACAAGCATGACGTCGTCCACCCGGCCCAGTAACCAGAAATAGCCGTCAGCATCGATCTTCGCTCCGTCTCCAGTGAAGTAGAGGCCAGGGAAACGCTTCCAGTACGTGTCGATGTAACGCTGCGCGTCTCGGTAAATGCCGCGCCTCATGGCCGGCCACGGCCGATTTAGCACCAGGAAACCACCAACTGGCGGCGGTGGATCTTCCGGCCCCCGCTCCTTGGCAGACGCCAGATAAGGGCCGGACAGGTCGTTCCCTTGCTCATCTACAATCGAAGCGCTAATCCCCGGGAAGGGCCTCGTGGCGGACCCCGGCTTAGTGCGAAGTACACCTGGAATAGGCGCGATCATCATAGCGCCAGTCTCCGTCTGCCACCACGTATCAACGACCGGGCAGCGGCCGCCGCCGATGGTCTGCTGATACCAAATCCAAGCTTCAGGATTGATGGGCTCACCGACAGTTCCTAGAAGCCTCAGCGAAGACATGTCGCACCTCGCGGGAAACTGATCACCCCATTTCATGAAAGTTCTGATTGCCGTCGGCGCTGTATAGAGGATCGTGGCACGGTGTCGCTCGACAATCTTCCAGAAGCGGTCCTTATCCGGCGTGTCTGGAGCGCCCTCATACATAACAACCGTTGTGCCGTTGGCCAAGGGCCCGTAGACGATGTAGCTGTGACCCGTAATCCAACCGCAGTCTGCGGTGCAAAAGAAAATGTCTTCCTCTTTCAGGTCAAATACCCACTTGGAGGTTGCGGTCGTACCTGTTAGATAGCCGCCGGTGGTGTGGACGATGCCTTTGGGTTTGCCGGTTGATCCACTCGTGTAGAGGATAAAGAGCAGGTCTTCACTGTCCATCCGCTCGCAGGCGTGGTCTGCTGACTGCCGCGGCACGATTTCCATCCAATGGACGTCTCGCCCTACATCCCACTTGCCTTGATCGTACTCAGGCGTCTTGCTAACTTTGTTTGGCGTTCCGGGCTCCCCAACGCGGGAATAGACCAGCACGTGCTCGACAGTTGGGCAGCCAACTTCAAGGGCCTCGTCTACCGTTGTCTTGAGCGGAATCACGTTCCCCCTACGCCAGCCGCCATCGGCAGTGACAACAAGCTTGGCCTCAGCATCATTTATGCGATCGACTAGGGATTCCGCGCTAAAGCCACCAAAGACTACTGAATGGGGCGCGCCAATCCGCGCACACGCAAGCATGGTCATCGCAAGCTCCGGAATCATCGGCATGTAGATACAAACCCGATCGCCTTTGTGAATCCCAAGCTCAAGGAGGGCATTTGCGATGCGGCTAACTTCGTCCTTTAATTCGCCGAAAGTGATGGTCCGAACATCTCCTGGTTCGCCTTCCCAAATAATCGCCGCTTTCCGATTCCGCTTCCCGTCCGCATGGCGGTCGACACAGTTGTGGCAGGCATTGATCTTTCCGCCGACAAACCACTTGGCGTAGGGAGGTGTCCACTCTAGTGGCGTCGTCCATCGCTCGTACCAATCCAGCGACCCTGCCCAGCCTTCCCAAAAGGCGACCGGGTCCTGAGCTACTCGTTCGTAAATATGCTCGTCAACCACGTTTGCTTGCGCCACGAATTCCGGGCTTGGCGGAAAAGAACGGGTCTCATCTAGAAGAGCTTTGATCGTCTCGGACAACTTTGAACCTCGCAGTATCGGAAAGTGCTACGATTTTAGCGTAACGAAGCCGGTGCCCATTCAATGACCCTCCACGTGTCGCTCGAACATTTTCCGGAAACGGCTAAGCGTGTGCTCGGCAATAGCGATGTTTACCTCTGCGTCGCGCATCACGGCACTTCAATTACCGCTGTCCATCAGACCGAGGATCGACTCGTATCTGCCTGGGTGCCCATGCCCATTGGCGAAGCGAAAAAGCACTTAGAAAAGGAAGGGATGAAGACCTTCGAAGGCTCCTGGACGCACGATGGCGAACTGCCCGTGGGCTACTCAGAGCTTGCTACCGTTCATATCGCCGCCGTATCCTACCGTGGCGAGGGCGAGCAGCCAGGCG
>JBBQMJ010000284.1:0-5038 GCA_038328815.1 Fimbriimonadales bacterium
TCTTGGATCTTAAGCCGATTCTCATCCGCGCCAACCTGGAAATACACGTCCTCACCCTGCATCCGCAAATTGCGGGCCGTCTCATCGCCGCAAAGGTCCGTGAGGATGTTGCCAATGTGAGGGACGCTGTTAACGTAAGGGATCGCAGTGCAGACGGTGGTGCGCTTGGGCATGAAAAGGCTAGTTTACTCGCTGAGGCGCCCTGAGCCCGGTTTGCCACCAGGAGGTGCCAGATGCGCTGTGGCTGTTTCATTGTGCCGCCTATCCCCAGATCGTCATCCCGACCTAAAGTGGTCCGTGGCCCAATTTTTTGTTCCTCCTCCCACCGGGAGGAGGTGGCGCGCTCCGGAAGGTCTGTAGAGCTTGAACCTACAGTACTGCGGAAGATATTGATCCCGAACAAGGATCGATAGGCTGGTAAAAATGCTGTGTACCCCAGAGGTAGTCTTACTACCCTCGACGGGCAAACGCCGTGTTACGACGTTGCCTACTTTAGATGCCTCAGGCTTCGGTCACCTCAACGACGCACTAGCCCCAGAGTCAAAGCCTGAGGCTTAGGGCCACCCGGCCGAACCTGATACCATCAATCAGCGACCCGTCAGCGCCACCACCGAATTAGCAACGAGCGTGGGCATATGATGTTGGTGACGACATCCGTGCCCTCGGCAGACTTTGGTCTTGGATATGATGATGTGGTGACTAGCCTCAGCCCTTAGACTCGCAGTCGGTCGGAAAACTGAGATGAGCGAGGACTGAGGCATGACAACTGGCGAACTAGCGTCAGGAACGGCAGAAGCAAAACCAGAAACTACACCTACACGGCAAGAGGCGAGGTCTACACGCTCACGATGCCGGATTCGGCAGTTGAAACGTGGTCCTATAACGCCAATGGCGATGTAAGCGCCTACACAAATCCGCTAAGTCAAACCATCAATTACGGCTTTGACGATGCGAGCCGGAAGACGACCATCACCTACCCAGCAGGAACTGGCACCACGTTCAGCTATGACTCAGCAGGCCGCCAAACCGGGATGACTGACGCGACGGGAACGACCACCTGGACCCTTGACAATGCGGGCCAAGTCACTGGCCTTTCCACGCCTCAAGGGTCGCTCTCTAGATTGAGTGTTAAAGCCTGAAGCTTCGTGCCGCAGTCCACAAGCGGGTCTCGTGCTTAGCACCCTAAAAGTGTGCGCCGCTAACCGGTCCGCCCAACGCCTAAAGTGCCCAACCGCTAAGAGCGCTCAAACGTCTAATCCCCACCATCCCATAACCCGCCCCGCGCACTGAAGATTCAACCAAAGCGTTAACCTTCAACGCATTCTCAGATGTCTCATAACAGGCCCCCAATTTATGCAAATCGGGAGGGGCACGTCTCGTCGTGCCTTCCGGAATTGGACGCTGACTCGAATGCTGGAACTACGCGCCAATCCCGCATCCCGAACCAACTTCGCCAAACCTCAAAATCACCCGTAGCCGCCGAATGTTCGTCTCTGCGTCCGCAACTCTCCCTTCCCCATCTTTTTCGTTCCGTGCGAAAAGGAGGGGGTGGCAGCAAAGCTGACGGGGGCGGTCAACTCCAAATCGAATTGTCCCAACCTTTTCCTTCCCCATCTTTTTCGTTCCGTGCGAAAAGGAGGGGGTGGCAGCGAAGCTGACGGGGGCGGTCAACTCCAAATCGAACAGTCCCAACCTTTCCTTCCCCATCTTTTTCGTTCCGTGCGAAAAGGAGGGGGTGGCTGCGTAGCAGACGGGGGCGGTCGACTCCGAATCGAACTGTCCCTTCCACACTTTCCAGCACCCACACCGGTCACCAGACTTTAATCCGGTCACCCAAATCGTTACGGCGCAAATCCACAACCGTCTAAAACTTCGGAAAGCCAAGAGCCGACCACATCTTTGACAACTTGGAAACGGGATGAAAGCGCAAAGCCAGCGCGTCATCAGTTATCGACGAATCGATTTCGGTTTAAACCGGCACGAACGACCCCGGGGCATTAACGGGGGGCATCTAATCCGCTCTTACCTTAGCAATGCAAAGCTATGCCAAGCAATGCAAAGCCAAGCAGAGCGTGCCTTAATTGTGTTTGGAGCGTCAGGCCCGAGAGAAAAGTAAGTCGAACTGAATACGCACACGGCAGCGCAATCCCTCCGATTCCAAAATAAAATCCAAATAAGGTGCCCCAGCTTAGCGACGAAAGGAGCGGGCGGGGGAACCTAGCGTCGCGATAGCGCCGCGAAGGAGGGGGCCACCTCCGAAACCGAACTCAGTCCGTGCACTTGTCATTCCGAGGGAAGCAGAGGCGACGAGGAACCGCGCTGAACAAGCTAATTGTTCTTGGAGGCGTGAGCACCAAATCGGTGCCCCTGCTAAGCGACGAAAGGAGCGGGCGAGGGAACCCAGCGTCGCGATAGCGCCGCGAAGGAGGCGGCCACCTCCGAAACCGAACTTAGTCCCTACATCTGTCATTCCGAGGGAAGCAGAGGCGACGAGGAACCTGGCTGAACTAGCTAATTGTTCTTAAGGCGTACGCGCCAATACAAAATGTGTATCCCGCCTGGATCGGCAAGAAGCTTTGGATAACCACGTCTGAGCGCCGCCCCCGAATGGGCGAGGACCTGTGAGTCCGCGAACTACTGCGGCAAACTGCGGAAGATAATAATCCCGAACAGGGATCGATAGGCTGGTAAAAATGCTGTGTACCCCAAAAGTAGTTACTGCGCTGGACGGGCAAACACGCTGTCACGACATTGCCTACCCCTGGCTCGCTACGCAACGCCGAACCTTCAAAGCCAGTGTCAAAACTGTCAAAACCCAGACAAGTCCAAGCGTCCAGCCCAACCCAAAGCGTCGGGCGCAAGCCCTAATCTGGTCCGTCGCGCCAACTAAGCTACGCGCCATCTCCCCCCCAATCCCTGCAAAAGAACCAGGTACTCGCCGATAACAGTTCTGTAGGTCTCCAGAGGACCGGGAGCAGCGAACACAGAATGTCGATCGAGCCAAGAGCAAACAGGCAAGCCCAAGCGGTGAGCATCAGTACGGCCAGCCACATTACCGGCGTAGAAGTGCACACCCTCCGATACTGGGAACGGGAGTTTGCTCAATTCCTCAACCCCGACCGGACGGACGGTGGTCAACGCCGTTACCGACCCGAGGACATTCAGGTCGTCTTCACCATCAAACGCCTGCTCAGAGACGAAATGTTCAGCATCGCCGGTGCACGTCGCACCCTGCTCAAAATTAGCGAGCCGGCGGCATGAGCAAAAAGACCGCGAAAGATCTCGCCGCAGTCATCAAGACTCTCAGCCCGCTCATGCACGCGTATGAGTTCGAGTCCGCTGAATTCATCCTTCGCACCGCTCTCGTGGACTGGCCCAAAGACCCCGATCTAAACGCCTACTACGGCCTCGTGCTTGCCTACAATCAAAAGGAAGCCGAAGCGCTCATCCACCTTCAGCGCGGCGTCGGGTCAAAGCATTTCACTCAGCTTGGCCGAATCCTCGTCAATCATTTTCACTGCCGCCAACTCATGGCGATCAAGACCGGACAGCCCGATCCTGAAGGCTTTCAACTTCTCGAAACGGCGCAGCTTCTCCTCGGTGAGCATCCCAGCGACGTAGGTGTCGCCCTCTCGGCGTGCCTTATCGTCAAGAACGAAGAAGCCGTCCTCGAAAAATGTCTCGCAAGCATCAAAGATTTAGTCGACGAAATCATCGTCGTAGACACTGGTTCGACCGATGCCACGATCGAGATCGCCAAGAAGTTCGGCGCCAAGATCGGCCGATTCGAATGGTGCAATGACTTCGCCGCTGCGCGAAACGCCGCGCTGGAAATGGCAACCGGACGCTGGTCACTGCTCATCGACGCCGACGAATCGCTGCCCGTCGAATACCACGACGCGGTCCGCAAGGGCCTCATCCGCCCGCACTATGCCGGATTCAACGTCCCAATCGTCAACTTCATGGCAGAAGTCGGCGAGGCGGAGCAGTACGTTCACGCCCCGACACGCGTTTTCCAAATCAAGCCCGGAGTCGTTTTCACCGGCCGCATTCATGAGCAGGTTGCCCCTAGCCTATTGCAACTTGGTTTGCCGTTGGCAACGCTCAACGATGTTAGGATTTTCCACGACGGCTACCGCCCCTCGATCATGGCCGAGAAGGATAAGCTCAACCGAGCCCTAGCCCTCCTTGAAACCGAAGTCCGTGAGAACCCGAACGACTCGTTCCAGTGGTTCAACCTGGCCAACGCCTTTGCAATTGGCGGAAGAATGGCGGAAGCCGAACACGCGTGCCGCACGTCAATCCGAACCCTTCAAGATGACGAGCCGCACGGCAAAACCACCTATCAGATTTTGATTGAGACCCTCGAACTGGATGGCCGCTTCGATGAGGCACTTGATGTTGCTGCCGAAGCCAAAGCCCGTGACCTGGGCACGCTGGCAACCGAATACAGCATTGCCAGCATCCTCATGAAAATGGGAAGGTACGAGGGAGCCTTAGCGGCCAGCGACCTGACCATGAGCATGGAATGGCCCACTTCACAGCAAGGCGATTACTCCGTTTTCACCTATAAGCGCTTTGTTCTTCGAGGCCAAATACTCGCTCTCGTTAAGCGATTCGAGGAAGCACTTGACGTGCTCAAAATTGCTCTCCAAGTCAATCCGGACTGCGGACCCGCAAAGTACACGATCGCAAGCATCTACGAGCAGCAGAAGGATCTCGACAAGGCACTCACCGCTTTTCAAAGTCTTAAGAGCGAAGCCGGCTTGCAGACCCTTAGCCTACAAGGCGCTGCCCGCTGCAGCCTAGCCCTTGGCAAAGCCGACCAGGCCATGGAATTTCACGAGCAAGCGTGGCGATGCGAACCATCAAACCTGGATGCCTGGGTCAGTTGGGTCAAATCTGCCGAAGAGGCAGGAGATTCTCGACTCGTACTCGCTGCGTTCGAAAGTTTTGTGAAGGACCGTGAGCCGACCGTCGAAATTCTTGTCAACTGGGGGAGGGCGTTGGAAGCGAGCGGAGACTTTGAAAAGGCTCT
>JBBQMJ010000285.1:0-5036 GCA_038328815.1 Fimbriimonadales bacterium
CGAACTTGCTCGCATGCTAGATGTCCGCCTATACACGGTGCAGCGTGCATTGGAGACCTTGGAGCAGGATGGCGTTATCGCGGGGAACCTGGAAGGCCGCACGCGGAGGGTAAGACTCGATCCAAGATTTTACGCAAAAGATCAGCTTCGAGCGCTACTGGATAAGATTGCGTTGCATAACTCCGCCATTCACGACAAGGCGGCGGCGGAGCGACGGCGACCCCGAAAAGTAGGCAAAGAGCTTTGATTCGTACCGAATCAACCTTGGAGGACGTGGCTTTTGAAGTGTGCACCGTCGTCGATGCTGTTGGAGTTACCGCGGTCCTTAGCGGCGGTAGCGCAGCCACCGTCTATGCACCAAAGGCCTATCAGTCCAGGGACTTGGACTTCATCCTGCATTTCCATTCGCGAGGAGATAGTTTCCCTGACCAGTGTCTACTTGATCTCGGCTTCACAAGAAGCGTGCGGAGCATGTTTTCACACCCACTGATTGCGTTCACCTTGGATTTCATGAATGGCCCCCTCAGCGTCGGCGGTGACGTCGTTGATCACTGGCTGACAAGGCGTCGCGAGCAAGAGCTTCTACACATTATCAGCCCGACGGACTGTGTCCGCGATCGCCTGTCCGCGGCGATTCACTGGAACGACGAAAGCTCGTTGATGCAGGCAGTTGCGGTCGCTAAGGAACACGACGTTGATCTGGGATTGATCCAGAAATGGTGCGAACGAGAAGGTGGAACTCGCCAATTCTCCCGTTTTCGCACCCACATATGAGTCAGGCTTTGGCGGGAATGTGTAGGGATCGAACCCACCAACCCCTGACGGGGCACATCGGTTTTGAAGACCGAGCGGCACACCAGCACCGATCCACTCCCGATTGGTTTTACCTTGCGGTCCGGCTCATTTGAGCCGCCAGAAGGACTTTGCGTGAAACGGCGAGTTCTCGTCGTCAACTACGACCAGCGAAGGTGAACCGCCTTCAACAGCAATGAGGTTAACGTTCTTCGCGGTACTCGGCGCCTCGACATTCCGTTCAGTTTGCCTCGTGGCCCCTCCATCCACCCGCTCCTTGAGAAACTCATCGGGCAAGCGACGCAGCACGCCGTCCTCAGATAGAAAGAGCTTTGGCGTATCGGGCCGCTGCGCTCGCCGTCCTCGGTTCGAAGTCTCCAACGTTAGGTGAAAACCACTGGGCGTCGGATCTGCTTTAACCAAGGTGATGCACCATTCGTCAAAGCACCGCAGCTCTCCGGCCGCAAGCTGATGTGGGCGGCTGAAAAGTCCATACCCTATGAGCAGAAGCGCATAGACACCGCCCCAGATAAGGCCAAAAACCGCCGTCCGCTTTGCACCCGCCATCTTACGCATGGCAAGCTGCAGAACCAGCCGAAAAAACAACCCGACAAACAGCAGAAACGTGATCGCCAAGTAGAGATATGCCATTAGCCTGTAAGCGAGCCCCGAGTCACGCGGCTGTAGCCAGCCACTAACCCAATCGAAGAGCCTATTAGGGCTGGAATGAGAGCTATTGAGGTCTGGTAGATCGGACCATGGCCAGCGCGGACCAATTCTGAAACTGGAATCGCGCTGAAGAATAGGAGAGCGAAGGTCAACCACCGACGAGGCTGAACTACAGTGGCTACAAAGCAAACGAGAATCAGCCAACCCGCGGACCACTGCACTTCCCTAGGAATCAGGTTCATAGCTGCAGTCACCATCCATCCGATGGCCAGCAATGGATTGACTCGAACAGAGGTCAGCTGTGCCAAGCCAGCGTGAAAGGCGACGTCCGCGAACTGTCGTACGGTAAGGGGGCGGCACGCCAGCACAGCCTCAAACTCATCCCCAAATTCCTGCCGCCAGGCATTTGGGTACAGATGGCTAAGTCTCACGCGAGCCTCGCTTCGCCAAGGCGCACGATGGGAGACCAAGTTTCCAGAAAAGTCGCCATCTCGGCTCTGCCTTCGGGTGTGATTTCGTAGGGACGTGTTCGCTCTTCGCTCGGCAAAGGCCGAATCATCCCCAGCTTCATAAGCTTCGCGATAGCGCCATACAAGGTGCCAGCGCCAAGGGACACGCCCATCGACCCTTCGATGTCCACCATGATCGCGTACCCATGCTTTGTGCCCGACGACAGTGAAAGCAATATCAGAATCGCCGGCTCCCCAAACCGCCCTAACCTAGGCTTTGCCCTTTGTTTCGCCATACGATATATCGTATCACGTAATACATCAGAATCCCAAATCTCTGAGACGATTTATTCATCTAGACCTGCAGCAGGACTCGTTCAGCAAGAATCAAAGCCACAAAATCGTCCACCGGCTTAGGCGGAACCTGCAAAGTCGCCGGCAGCAAGCGGCGAAATCCCCGACGGGGATTGTGCTCCCAGTACCGCTCACGGGCCTGTAGGGACGTATCACGCTCATCGACGACCAATATGCCCATGCTGGGCATCTGCTCACGTACCTCGTGGACCACTTCCTTCGACTTCGTCCCCGAACCCACAATAATCAAAGTGAACGGGTTCTCGTTGAAGGCAATCTGAAGTTGCTCCTTGAACTCATCGCGCTGAGCGATGCCGCGAGCAAGTAGATGCAGTTTCCCCTCATCGTCTCGATGGACGACGGCGAGGCCGCATTTCGAGCTGCCTGGATCGATGGCTAGGACGGTCTTGGCGCTCATTGGAAGTTGAATATTAGCTTGAGCGGCCCAGCCGCTCGGGTATCCCCATCGGCATATGCCGAAAGCCGAACAGTCCGGTTCTCAATCTTGATCTGCTTGACAAGGTCAAATATCTGTGGGATCGTGAACTGAATAATCGGCTCATTAGCGCTTGGAATCATGTTCGCCTTATGAGCGCGATTGTTAACGTTGGTCTGCACAAACTCTGTTACCGCTTGAATTATCTCCGGCTCCGACAAACGGCCATTGATTCTGGATTCAGCCACAAGCTCCCCGCCTCTGAAAACGAGCGGGTTTGGATACTTGTGAACGGACAGCGGAACGGATTCGCCTTTGAAGGCATTCAGCGCCGAGTATGTGACGAGAAGCGCGCTCTCCTTGAGATTCGTCACTTGGTCAATAATTGCGGATTCCTGCTCATCAACTGAAAGCACTTTGCCTCTCGGATCTTGGCCAAATAGCCGTGCGGCCGGCAGCCCATTCTTACTCGGCTGCGCACCCCGTTCGGTTGCGGCCATTCTGGCAAGGCGGAGCAGATCGTCTACGGCAGCTCGGGCTTGCACAGCGGACAAGCCGCGATCAATCACGAGCCTGGCAACCTCATCGTCGTGCTGATACATGATGGAGCTCATGCGTGAGGCCAAGATGTCTGACTGGAGCATCTTGCGCGCCTCGTCAGCGAGTGCCCGTTGTTCATCAGCCTTGAACTGTGCCTGGCTCAGTTCCGTAAGCTTGGCGGCAAGGTTCTTCGTCGCATCCTGATAGTCCTGCTCAAGGCTCGCCTGCGCCTTCTTGAGACGGTCGATGCTTTCCTGCTGGGCCGCGCTTTCCGCCTTGCCCTGCTGGACTTCCTTTGAAACGAGATCATTGTCTGCCATGAGACGCAGGTTCTCTTGCAGAACCTCTTTCTGCTGGCCGTGCAATGTCGCGTAGGATTGGTTCAGCGTTTTGTAAGTCTTGTCCAGCGTCGCGTACTGTTGATGCAAATCAGCTAAGTTTTTCTTTGTAGACCTGAACTCATTATCAACGCGGCGATAGTTGGCGGTCAGGGCTTTAAACTGAACGGCCAAGGAAGCCAGCTTGCTGTTCGTCGTCTTAAGCTTCTCCGCCGCGCCTTTCAGGTCCGACGTAAGGCCCATTAGACGATTCTCTGAATCGGTCAGCTTGACATTGACGGACTTCAGCTGAGCCGTCCCCGTCTCCTTTTCCTTATTGAGATTGACGACGTCCTTTGCAAGCTGATCACGCTTGTTGATAACGCTCGGGCCTTCGGCGATCCAAGTGCGAACCTCAGAACTGGCCGCCATGATGACCAGAAACGTGATGAGCGGGATGAGAGCTCCAGCGGTGACAGTAAGGAACTCAGCGGTATGCCGTGGCCGAAGCCCAAAAAGGCTTAGCCGCTTCTTCCCAAGAGTCCTTCCCAACCTGTCTGCAATTAATGCGATCAGGCCTCCGAGGACCACAATGAGGACCAGTAATCCGATGCTTGTGAGATTCAATCCGTTGTTCTCTTAATTGTTCCTTCGCCACATTATTACGCCCGAACATAGCAGTCCGATTGCCAGCGGCGTGAAACTCGCCACATAAGGTGGGAGGAACCCTCCTTGAGCTGATACCTTTAGAAGGCTTGACATTTGGACGTAAGCAAAGATGATTGTGATCGAAAGGGCAAAGCCGGTGGCCGTCCCCGCCCGCTGATTACGGATGCCGAGCGGCGCCCCAAGTAGGCCAAACACAAGCGCAGCCAGGGGCAGTGCGATCTTGTCCCAGTAAGCGCTCTCCCAGTTCCAAATCTTCGATTGAGGGACCGACTTGATCTTCTTTTGTCCGTCGATATACGCCCGCATTTGGGACATGCTGAAGCTGTCGAACTGATCACTTGTGCTCGCCGTGATAAGGTCCGAAGGACTCGTGTCCGGCCTGGGAATCCCGCTCGGCCAGGCGTCGTTTTGAATCTTAAGCCGATAGCTTGCGCTCGATGGAATCAAGGTTCCACCCCCGCTAATGCTCCACCCGCCCCGGCCCGCCTTGAAGTCGTCCTCGTTGAACAAAAGCTTATTGACGTAGAGCCAGCTTGTCGGCTGCTGGTCCTTGTCATACGAAACAATGCTAACGCCCCGCAGTTCACGCGCCATCAAGTCAAAATCCCTCGCCGTAACCTGGGCAACCATATTCCCGTTTCGGTTAATTGGGAAGCTCACCGATTGGGTCGATTTCAGGTCTAGGTTCTTCTGAATGCTGCCCTTGATCTCAAGGACTTTGAAGGAAGAGGCAGGCACGATCGTTTCGTTGACTCCAAATGAAAATGCCGCCACTGATAAGGCAAGAAGGGCCACGGGCTTCATCATCCG
>JBBQMJ010000286.1:0-5031 GCA_038328815.1 Fimbriimonadales bacterium
TCTCAGTAGAGAATGCGTTTATTGCGTCATTCAATCCGCGTAAAAGTGCGGCGTGGTCCGGATCGTTTTCCGCTATCGCCGATAGCAAGTTGCGGCAGAAATCAACGTCGCAGGCAAACGCCTTAAGTTCGGTGTCGACAACAACTAACTCAACCTTATCCACTACCTCAACGAACTGCTGCCTGGGTAACTCCTTTAGGTGAACGCGATGCTCGGGGTTCCGAGTATAAGCCTCGATATAAAGATCGATCTTGTTTCCCCAAGCTGCCGGCCAATCGAACTGTGCGTGCTCTCCATCGATCCCGCAGAACGGAGAGTCCTTGTGCCAGATCGTCCTTTCGCCACCGACTTCCGCCACAACGGCTACATGCTTCCCAGCCATGCGTTCGGGAATCTGGCCATGAACACGAAACCAAACTGTTCGGTAGGCAGGGCCATATCGATGCCCGGCCTCAACCTTTTTCCACGTTCCGGCCGCAGCCTCAGCTCGATTCCTTGCGGGCTGCTCGTTCATCTCTACGTGCAGCGGCTCCCGGTCCACGATGAGTAACTCTTGGAGCTGAGTCACAAAGAAAGTATCAACGCGGCGACGAGTGATATCGGGGTGTTTGAGCATGGGGGAGGGGTCAGTTTACTCACGCTCCATGCCCAAAGAGGTCACAATTCTAGGGAATAATCGTATAGTATTAAAGAAAGCATGATCGCGCCATTTTCTAATGACAACGAAACAGCGCTTGCCACGGTTGCGATGGCATTGGTCGCCCTATATCTCCCTGGTTTGGAACGCCGCCCCCATGATCCACCTAGAAAATCTTGGCGGTCAGTCCAAGGTGCAATCCTCAGGTCTGCGTGCGGTCCTGAAACGGTTACACAGGAGCTCAGGCGCGCTGGGCTTTGGTCCGAAGCACTTGCCCTAGAAGCACCTGGGCTGCTTGATTCTGCTGAAACGCTAATTGTAAAGGGCCTTGCCTTAACGGCGGCATGCAGCCGATACCCTCAACGATGGCTTCGCTTTGAATTTGCACCGCCAGCCGTCCATTGCGTTGGCCTTGAGTGCGTCAGTGCTGGCACGCCTTTTCTCAGTGTTGTTGGAAGCCGCAACGTTCCTCGGTCACTCCTGTCCTTTGCGGCGGCTGTTGGCGTAGCAGCTGAAGAACTTGGATACCAGGTGGTTTCTGGCGGCGCGAATGGTTGCGATATGGCTGCGGTTAGCGGATGCACACGTCACATTGAGCTACTTCCCCGAGGCCTATTTGCCCACCAAAGCGCCATTACGGGCGCTGCGTTCAGCACACGGCCGCTAGGCGAACCGTTCTCGGTTGCAGCCGCTATGGAGCGAAATGCTTTGATTTATGCAGCGTCAGAGCATTCCGTGGTAATCCATGCACGGTTCAAACGGGGCGGTACCTGGACCGGTGCTACTGAAGCCATCAGGCGGAAACTTTCTCAGCTATTAGTCCGCGAAGACCCTACGAACGCGGCACATCGTGCCTTAACATACTTAGGGGCAATCCCTTTGCAAACCCCTCAGGGTCTCGCCTCCGCCCTTGAAGCTTCTGGCAGTCAAATGCGCCTTTTTGGCGGGTAAGGGATGAGCGAAACGTGTAAACTTCCCGACCTGTGAAAGCCATCGCAAAGGCGCGACCGGAACCCGGCGTCGAAATCATCGAAGCTCCTGAACCTAACGTTCAACCGGGCACCGTTAAAATCAAGCTTGAAGCCGCTTCTGTATGCGGCACCGACCTCCACATTTATAACTGGGATCCTTGGGCTGCATCCAGAATTCACCCTCCAAGAATCATCGGGCACGAGTTTTGCGGGACCATTGTGGAAGTCGGAGATGGCGTAACTGATCGCAAAGTCGGTGATTTTGTTTCAAGCGAATCCCATATCGTTTGTGGGCGGTGCAGGCAATGCTTGGAAGGCCAGGGCCACGTATGCGTCAATACGCGAATACTTGGTGTCGATGTAGACGGGGGATTTGCGGAATACGTCGTTATTCCAAAGGACAATGCGCGCCCCACGGATCGAAGCATCCCCAAAGAAATCGCCGCCTTTCAAGATGCGCTTGGTAATGCCGTCCACACTGTCATGGCGGGCCCGGTTGAGGGTCAAACGATTCTGATCACCGGCATGGGGCCAATTGGGCTCTTCGCAGTGAACATCTGCAGAGCCCTTGGAGCGGCCAAGGTCGTCGTAACCGAAATCAGTCCGTACCGCATCGCGATCGCTAAGCAGATGCATGCTGATCTTGTCCTAGATCCGCGATCCCCGGACATCGACGAGCAGCTTCATGAAGCCGCTCCCGGCGGATTTGATGGCACGCTGGAAATGTCAGGGCACCCAAGCCAGCTGTCGCTCGCCGTTCGCCATACCAGGCCGGGGGGCAGAATCAGTCTCCTAGGCGTCTACAACGAAAGCATCCAGCCAATCGACATCAACCAAGTGATTTTCAAGGGCCTGATGGTCGAAGGCATTGTAGGCCGGCGCATTTGGCAGACCTGGGATCAGATGGACGCACTCCTAAAGGGTGGGAAGCTCGATCTATGGCCCGTTATCACACACCAGATGCACTACACCGAATTCAAAGATGCGATGGAACTTATGAAGGCTGGAAAAGCTGGCAAAGTCGTGTTTAGATTCGACTAAAAGGCCAAGCAGCAAAACGCACTTGCAGTACGCTGCCCCAGACCGCGCAAGCCCCTCTCTCCGGTAGAATCTAGACCTCTTATGAAGGTTGCTGTTCTACCGCTCAATGCCGCTGCAGGCACGCCGCCCGCACTGGGCCGCCAACTCTCCAATTTCGTCAGCGATATCGCCCGGGTCAATACTGGCGCGGAAATCAATGCCGTCAGCTATTTGACCCAGATTCAAGACAACGGCGAAGTCCGAGCCGCGTTCGCAAATGTCGCGGACGTGCTGCTTGAGCACGACTGGGTTGGCCAGATGTTCGATCAGTCCGACGTTGAAATGATCATGGACGGCCTAATCAAAGTCGACGGTGAACATTACGACATCACCGTTCGCTTCTTTAAGAAAGGCACGGCTGCACCGATCGCCACCGAAATCTGGGCATTTGAAGAAGCCGAGCTCTTCACATACGTCGACAAGCTGATCAAGCTCCTTGGCGAACAGACTGGCATGCCAGTAAAGAGCGAGAATAGCCTGGAGTTTGGAACGGACAAGCCTAAATCGTTTATCAAGTTCCTGGAAGGCTACGACGCGTTGACATACGTGCAGCAAGCCAATGGCCAAGTTGTCCGAGACTTTTCGCCGAAGCCCGCAATAGACACTCTGCTGGATGCCGTTCGCCAGGACCCAGAGTTTGTAGCTCCCTTTGACACCTTGGTTCAGTTCTGCAGGCTCTGCGCCCACCATCGGATCGGAACCTTTGAGTTTCTCAAAGATGCCCTCACGGAGCTGACAAAGCTTGTTCCCGACGACTACAAGCCATGGTTTGCTCTTGGCGAAATATTCTCCGGCGTCGGTCAAGAATCCGATGCTGCTGAGTACTACGAAAAGGCGATCTCACTCGAAGAGGATGATCCTGCACTTTACGCACGCCTTGGCATTTCGCAGATTGCAATGGGCATGCCAGTAAACGCGGAGCGCAATCTTCGAAAAGCGTTTGAATTAGAAGGCGTCGACAAGCCATCCGCTGACTGGATCGCGCAGGTCTTAATTCAAACGAATAGAGGCCACGAGGTCCCTTCCCTGTGGAAGTCTCTCATCGAGCTCAACCCGCAAAACGGTATGGCGCATGCAAAGTACGCCGTGTCCCTTATCCAAGGTGGCCAAGCCGAAGAAGGCGAGCGTGCTTATGAAAACGCACTTGAGACCGTCGAGGACAATCTAGTCATCAAGCGCTACTATGCGCCCTACTTGGTTCAGAAGAGCGACATCGACCGGGCAATGGATTTCTACGAGGACTGTCTCGACCATTCGCCGAACGATATTGAAACGCTTTCCGAGTACGCACAGGCGCTTCGCCTCGCGGGCCGCGAATTCGAAATTCCCAAGGTGCTCCAGGACATCCTTGCCAGTAACCCGGACCAAAACATCCGGGCTCAAACTTTGGCGTGGCTGATCGAACTTGAGCAGCCAAAGCGCGTTGAGAGCGTTATGGAGGCCCAGAAGAAGGTTGAGGAAGGCGACTTCGAGTCCGCGGTTAGAATTCTCAAGCCGTTAAGGAACTGGCTTGCCGACTACTGGAAACTTTGGGCCATGCTATCCAATTCGCAAAACAGGCTTGGGGAGCACGCGGAAGCAGAGGAATCGGCCCAGAAGCTTCTCCAACTCTTCCCTGGGTGCGAGCCTGGATACGGCGAGCTGGTCACCGCACTGACGGGTCAAGGCAAGAATGAGGAGGCATATTCGCTCATGCGGTATGCGGCGAACAATATGCCTCAGTCGCTGCCGGTCTATCTCAACCTCGCATTGGCGGCCAAGCGTGCGGGCCACGAAGATGAAGCGAAGTCCCTTGCAAAGCAAATTCGAGAGGCCGTTGGATCGAATCAAGAAATCGAGCCAATACTGGTCGAAATCGAGGCCTAGCGGAAGGAGTTAGGCCTTGCCCAAGAAGGAACCCGAACTGGCACCCAAAACCGCGCCAAACGCGCCGTTTTGGATCAAAATATTCGTCGGGTTCCATATCTTGGCGATCACCGCATGGACCCTACCCATGCCCAGAAACGACCTGCGGATCGGCAAAGCTGAACCGCGCGGCTCAGATCACATTCTGCTATTCAACGACCGCTACCTGAGACCTTCGCCGCTCAGACTCTACGTCGTCTCAACTGGCTTTTGGCAGTATTGGGACATGTTTTCACCCGATCCCTCAAGAATCGATATCTGGGGCGACGCGATCATAACCTATCGAGATGGCACTGAGCGCCGCTATCAATATCCGCGGATGGCCGAGCTCTCGATCCCGCAGAAATTCGTGAAGGAGCGCTTCCGGAAGTTCTATGAAAGGGTGCCTGATAACAGCTTCCTATGGCCCGTTTTCGCCCAACGAATTGCCCTATTGAA
>JBBQMJ010000287.1:0-5025 GCA_038328815.1 Fimbriimonadales bacterium
GAAGGAGTATTGGATGAAAGTCAGCATTATTGGTGGAGGCGGGCGAGTCGGATCGGATGCCGCTTACTGCCTACAGCTCGGGGGCATCGTGCGCGAAATCGCGCTCATGGACATGAACGCAGACATGGCGGCTGGAGAAGCGCTTGACTTGCGACACGGTTCAGCCCTAACCTCGAGCCAGACGATAACCAGCGGTGGTTATGAAGTTGTCAATGGCAGCGATTGCGTCGTCATTACGGCTGGCCTTCGCAGAAAGCCAGATGAGAGTCGGCTTGAGCTCGTCAATCGCAATGTTAGTCTTTTCAAGGGCATTCTAGATTCCCTGAAAGGTGTAAAGCTTAACGATGGAGCTACGATCCTCGTTGTTTCGAACCCTGTCGATATCCTTACCGAGTTGGCAGCGACGTGTGGCATCGTCCCTGAGTCGCAGGTCCTCGGCCTTGGCACTGTGCTTGACACCTGCCGCTTCAGGTCTCTTCTAGCCGACCACTTTAAGGTCGGCGCTCGCGACATCAACGCGCTGATCCTTGGCGAGCACGGCGATTCGATGGTCCCGATTCTGTCCTCAGCGACCATTGGCGGCGTTTCCTTGGCTTCAATCCCTGGATATAGCGAGGCGGAAGTACAGGGCGTTTTCGACTTCACCAAGAAGTCGGGCGCCGAGGTCATCCGGCTGAAAGGCGGCGCGGGAAGGGCAGTTGGCGTTTCCATCATGGAAGTCGTCCAGAACATTGCCTTGAACACCCATGCGATCCTGCCCGTCAGCAGCCGTCAGCACGGCAAGCTGGGCATCTCCGACATCTCCCTCTCGCTCCCGACGAAGGTCGGCCGCTTGGGTGCTATTGAGGTACTGGAGCCCGTCGTTTCAGAAGCTGAGCGCGAGGGACTGCACAAGTCATCTGCGTCGCTGAAGGACGTTCTTAAGCAGATCAGCTAGAAGTTGAATTGGAAGGGACGCGTTTCACGCGTCCCTTCCGTTCTCGGGAGCCGCGAACTACGATCAATTTGCGCTCACGTGAGTTCCGGAGCACCCTCCTCCGTCGTTCCGGAGAACGACACCTCCTCCCGAAGGGTGGAGGAACTAAGAAGGTGGAGCCTTGCCCCTTCGTGACCATGCGTGAGGGTCTAACTCCATTTCGATCTACCCAGGTTCAAAGGGCCGAAGCTCTGAGACTAAATCCACCCAAGTAAGGACGGCACGGGGGCCGTCCCTCCCAAGGTGGCCTTGGCCAGATGACCCACCTGGCGGAAACCCCAGGGGTAAGGTATTTCCAACACTTTCAAGCACACATGTGCGAGGTCTTGCACTTATGAAATCTCTTCCTCCACGCGCCATCGCTGGCCTTTCGATGCTGGCCCTTTCGCTCATCTCCTGGGCCCAAGGCGACCCTTCTACTCTCGATCGAATCGTCCAGGTTGGCAAGAACGACAACAAGGTGATGAACCACCTTGACGAGCTCACGCACAATATCGGGTCTAGGCTCACTGGCTCGCCGAGACTCCTTAAAGCTCAGCATTGGGCTGATGGTAAGTTCAAGTCCTTCGGGCTCACGAACGTCCATCTAGAGAAGTGGGGCGAAATACCTGTGGGCTGGGAGCGCGAGCCGGACACATACGGCAAGATGGTGTCCCCTTACGACATCGACATGCAGTTCACAACTCCTGACTGGAGCGAAGGCACCAATGGCCCGCTCCGCGGACTTGCTATTGTTGAGCCAACCTCAAAGGCAGACTTTGAGAAGGTGAAGGCGCAACTCAAGGGCGCGTGGGTGATCACGGCCGGATCGCCAAGAAGGCGCACAACCGATGTGGACCCCAAAGACGAAGTTGCGGTTGTGAGGCAAATGGTGGACCAAGCCGGCATTGCGGGAAGGGTTTACGGAAGTCGAGGCGAGCTTGTTCAGACATCGGGGACCTGGGTCGGAAAATCGCCCGAAAAGCATCCGCTGGACCGGTCGGTAGTTGTGACCAAGAACGACATGGAGCGCATCAAGCGCAATCTGGATTACGGCAGGCCGGTGCAACTTGAATTCAATCTCGACAATAAATGGTTCAAGGGGCCAGTTCCTCAATACAACGTGGTGGCTGAGATCAAAGGGACTGAAAAGCCGGACGAAGTAGTCATCGTATCTGGCCACTTGGACAGTTGGGATGGCCCAGGATCGCAGGGCGCTTTGGACAATGGCGTCGGTTCCTGCACGGCAATCGAGGCCGCGAGAATCCTCATGAAGGCCCACGCCATGCCCAAGCGGACGATTCGATTCATCTTATGGTCCGGCGAAGAGCAGGGTCTATTTGGCAGCGTGGGCTACGTTAAAATCCACCAAGCTGAGATGGACAAGATCTCCGCTGTGCTTGTCGATGATGGCGGAACCAACTACCAGGGTGGATACGTTGGGCCGGAGAATATGCGCTCGATGATGGAAGCTGCCTACGCCCCCACCGTCAAGGCATTCCCTCAGTTCCCAATGCATTACAAGGTCGTCTCTTCGATCAAACGCCAAGAGGGCGGTTCGGACCACGCTTCGTTCTGGAAATATCGCGTGCCCGGATTCTTCACCATCGAAACCGGGCGTCACAACTATCTGAGGGTGCATCACTCTCAATTCGACCGCTTCGAGGAGGCGATCCCCGAGTACCTCGTCCAGTCGTCGACCAATCACGCAATTGTCTCCTACAACCTAGCTTGTGCAAACACATTAGTGCCGCGTGATCCGCTCCCGCCGGCGCCATCAGGCAGCTAACATTTCGGGGCTGTACTTGTTTTCATTCAGGTACAGCCCAGGTTCAAAAACCCTTCGTTGTTAACGGATATTTAACGTTGTCTTAACAATTGCTCAGTAACGTATCCATGCCGAACAACGGGAGGCACATACCAATAATGAAATTACGTGGCATTTTAAATGGAGCGGTTTTCGCGGCCGCCATCGCTGGATTTACGCTCGTCGGAAGTGGATGCGGAAGCGGTCCCGACGCACCAAAGACTGATGATAAGCCTGGAGCTACCAATGCTGCATCGGCTACGCCGATCACCATCACCGGCGCAGGTTCTACATTTGTAAACCCCGCCATGTCAAAGTGGGCCTTCGCTTACCACGAGAAAAACCCGAACATTACGATCAACTACCAGTCAGTTGGGTCCGGCAAGGGCATTTCGCAGTACCAGCAGGGCACGGTTGATTTCGGCGCTACCGACGCTCCACTTTCTGACAAAGATGCCGCTACGATGCCAGCGCCGACCCTTAACCTGCCCATCGTTTCCGGTGCTGTTGCAATCGCTTACAACGCTCCGGGGGTCACCGATCTCAAGCTTAGTCCCGAGGTTCTGGCCGACATCTTCCTGGGCAAGATTAAGACCTGGAACGATCCCAAGATTGCTGCCGACAATGCTGGCGCGAAGCTTCCCGCCACCAATATCACGGTATGCCACCGTTCCGACGGATCGGGAACGACGTTCATCTTTACCGATTACCTTTCGACTATTAGCGCGGATTGGAAAGCAGGCCCTGGAACAAATAAGAGCCCGAACTGGCCCGTAGGCGTAGGAGGAAAAGGAAGCGAGGGAGTCGCTGGACTCGTTAAGTCAACCCCTGGCGGAATCGGCTATGTTGAACTGGCCTATGCGATTCAGACTAAGATGGACTTTGCAAGCCTTAAGAATGCGGCCGGCAAGTTCATTAAGCCATCGCCCGAAGCGACGACTGCGGCAGCCGATGGATTCCTTGGGGACATGAAGAACGATATTCGAAAGTCAATCGTGAACTCCCCGGCGCCGGATGCTTATCCGATCGCTGGATTCACATACATCCTGGTTTCCACGAAGCCTGCTAATGCAGACAAGTCCAAGGCAATGATCGACTTTCTGAAATGGTGCATGGCCGACGGCCAGGCGATGGCGAAGGAACTTCAATATGCTCCGCTGTCCCCCGCAATTGTAGAACTGAATTCGAAGGCGCTTGAAGGAGTTGGTGCTAAGTAAGGACCAAGAGCCTTCCGAGATGGTGAGCGACAAACCGTTGCCATCATCCGCAGTAGCCGCTGTTCCCGTGAAATCCACGAGAACAGCGGCTTCAAAACGTGTCAAGGACTCCCTTTTCACCTTTGTCACCGCTGTTTCCGGACTCGCCGTTCTCTTTGTCATTTGCTGGATCGGCGTGCGGCTATTCATCGATTCCGCTGATTCACGCCATGCCTTCGGTCTGTCCTTCCTCACGAATTCGGTGTGGGATGTTTCGCGTGAGCAATACGGCGCGTTGACATTCATCTACGGAACTATCGTTTCATCTCTCGTTGCCATCCTGATCGCGGTACCCATTTCTGTGGGCATGAGCATCCTCCTGAATGAGCTTGGCTATAAGAAGCTCACTCGGCCCATCGGCTATTTCATCGAGTTGTTAGCGGCAATTCCAAGCGTCGTGTACGGTCTATGGGGATTCCTTGTTCTGTGTCCGTGGCTCAACAGCACGGCCAGCCCGTGGCTGGTTTCCCACTTCGGATTCCTTCCAATTTTCGAAGGGCCACCCGTGCTTACAAACATGCTGGCCGCCGGTGTAATTCTGGCGATCATGATTTCGCCGTTCATCACTTCGGTCGTTACTGAGGTTTTTCGCTCTCTGCCATCCGGGTTGCGCGAAGCCTCTGTGGCACTCGGCGCAAATAAATGGGAGACCATCCGGTCGGTCGTGCTTCCTTCTTCGAGGGGTGGAATTGTCGCCGCCGTGATGCTGGGGCTCGGCCGTGCCCTTGGCGAAACCATGGCTGTGGTCATGGTAATTGGCTGCACGCCGCAGATAAAGGCGTCCTTGCTTCAATCCGGCTATACAATGCCATCCCTATTGGCTAACCAATTTGGGGAGACGACAGCTGGGAGCATGCAGCTATCGGCGCTCCTTGAAATCGCTTTGCTGCTCTTTCTTGTAACGATGCTTGTCAACGCTCTCGCCCGAATGCTCGTCGCCTTTATGGGTCGCCACGGAGCGAAGGGTTGGAGCAACAAGGGTCTAAGGGCATTCGCAGATAGCGCCG
>JBBQMJ010000288.1:0-5019 GCA_038328815.1 Fimbriimonadales bacterium
AATTGCCGAATTCGGCGCAACATTCTGTGTAACTGCGGTGTCCTACATCAATTAGTTCTAGCTAGGCACAGCAGAATGTGACTTAGCTCGTTACTCAAATTGAGTCAACTTGATCCCTTGCGACAGCCTGAGTTTTAGGCGGTCCCCAAGCCTTCATTTCGATAGAGCTTTCGGCGGTGGGATTATGTTGATTTGTCGCAATAAAATATCTTTTCAGAAGTCAATCAGGCTCCTTTCGAGACGCCATTGAAAAACCCCCTTGCGCATGCTGAGAGCGCAAGGTCCAGGCAAACGAATTCTGCCGAGTCTGGCGAGACAAGATTTGCATCAGCAGCCCTCTGTGGCTCACTTAATCCGCTGAGCGATGGGCAATTGGCCGCCGCCTTTAGGGCGGTGGTCGAAGAGGCAGTCGATGGGATCATCACGATTTCGCCGGATGGAATTATTCAGACCGTCAATCAGGCGACCCAAGGGATCTTTGGATACCGTAGCGACGAGCTAGTGGGCCAAAACATCAAGATGCTCATGCCAGAGCCGTATCACTCTGAGCATGACAGCTACCTACAGAACTATCGAGAAACGGGCCAAAAGAAAGTCATTGGTATTGGCCGCGAAGTCGTGGGGCGGAGAAAGGATGGAAGTACTTTTCCGCTGAACCTTGCAGTTAGTGAGGTCAGCGTCGGTGGCAGAAGGCTCTTTGCCGGCACTATTCGCGACATTTCTGAGCCCAAGGCCCTCGAACTGCGTTATCAGGCGGCCATCCTTGAGAGGGAAGCCCTGATTACGCTGGAGCGATTGGAATTCCACAAGAATGCTGCCTTTAAGGCAGTTATTGCGGAGGCAGTCGACGGAATTATTTCCATAAACCAGATCGGAACGATCGAGACAGTCAATAAGGCCACTGAACGAATTTTTGGGTATTCGTCGGATGAATTGGTCGGCAAGAACATCAAGATGCTTATGCCTGAGCCATATCACAGCGAACACGACGGCTACCTACGAAACTACAAGACGACGGGCGATAAGAAAATTATTGGGATTGGCCGAGAGGTCTTTGGAAGGAGAAAGGACGGTACAACTTTTCCTCTCGATCTTGCAGTCAGTGAAGTGAACGTCGCTGGACGAACGCTTTTTACCGGCACAGTGCGGGACATTTCTGAGCGTAAGGATGCCGATGCGGCGATGGCGCATCTTGCGTCGATCGTTGAGTCCTCAAATGACACCATTATCTCGAAGACCCTTGATGGCATAGTTACGAGCTGGAATAAAGCTGCCGAAAAACTTTTCGGGTTTTCTGCCGCCGAAATGATCGGCGAAAACATATCGAAGGTCGTCCCTCCGGACTTGGCTGCCGAAGAGTTGGAAATCCTTCGCAGGATTCAGCGTGGCGAAGGATTTCAACACTACGAGACGGTGCGCCTGACAAAGTACGGAAAGTCGGTTGGGGTCGCTATCACTGTGTCGCCCATTCAAGATTCTTCGGGGAAGATCGTCGGCGCTTCGAAAATCCTCCGCGACATCAGCGATCGACTTGAGAAGGAGCGGCGAGTTTTGCAGGAGCTTGAGAATCTCAAGGACGCTGCCGTGCTCAAATCCTTTGTGGAGGCTACGCCAGATGCGTTCATTACGATCGATGATCACGGCACGATGCAGGAGGTTAATCCGGCGACTGAGCGAATGTTCGGGTACAGCGCTTCTGAATTGAGAGGGAAGAATGTTCGGACCCTAATGCCGGAGCCCTTCAAATCCGAGCATGAAGCCTACCTCAAAAATTATCGGGAAACTGGCGTCAAGAAGATCATTGGCATTGGACGCGAGGTTGTTGGCCGCAGAAAAAATGGCTCAACATTTCCCCTCGATTTAACGGTGAGCGAAGTAGCGCTTGAAGGAAGGCGCATGTTTGCTGGCACGATCAGAGACATAACAGAACGAAAGAAGCAAGAAGGGGTTCTCGCGCGTCTGGCTGCGGTGGTCGAATCCTCGACAGACGCGGTCTACAGCATGAATACCGACTTCATCATTCAGACTTGGAACGCTGGTGCGACCAGGATTTATGGATACAAGAGCAAGGAAGTCATTGGTAAATCAGCGACGATCCTGGCGCACGAACCCTTGGTCCAAGAGCGAAGCAAGATTTTGGACGGCCTCTTCAGGGGCGAAGCGCTCGTCAATTTTGAGACGACCCATAGGACAAAGAAGGGTGAACCGGTTGAGGTTGCGATCTCTGTTTCACCAATTGCCGACGGGAGCGGCCAGATAACGGCCTTCGCCGCTGTCTCCAGAGATGTTACAGAGAGAAAGCGTGCAGATGCCGCGCGCGCGTACCTTGCGGCAATGGTCGAGTCATCAAATGACGCGATCATGGGGACTGACTTGGAGGGAGTTGTCAGAAGTTGGAACTCTGGAGCGTTCCGCTTGTTTGGGTATGCCCCAAAGCAAGTGATCGGAAAGAGTATCGGCATCATCATGCCCATTGACTCCGAAGGGGAGGCAGCGCAGATTGACGCCGCCACAAGAGGAGGCGAGAGTATCCCCGGCCATGATGGCATTAGAATAGCTAAAGGTGGCCGCGCCATCGAGGTTGAACTCTCATCCACGCCCATCCTTGACGCTAAGGGCGCTATCGTTGGAACCTGCCGTGTTGCTCGAGATATCTCTGAGCGAAAAGCCCAGCAAAAGGCGCTATTCGAGAGCGAAAACCAATTCAAGACATTAGCCGAAACGATGCCACTGATGATGTGGGGTGCCACGCCCGATGGGCAAATTGATTACATTAATTCGCGAAACCGAGACTTTATCGGAAGGGACTTAGAGGAGATTCAAAGTAAGGGATGGGGTGATCTTGTCCATCCCGACGATTTGCTTGCAGCTGTCGCCGACCATGAAGACCGAGTCCACCGGCAACTTGCCAGGGATGGCGAGTTACGGTTGAGACGGGCTGACGGTAAGTACCTCTGGTTCAAGAGCGTGATCATTCCCATTTTGGACGATTCTGGGAACGTGAGCAGATGGTATGGGCTACTTGTGGATATTCACGATCAGAAGGAAGTGGCCAACCTTCTGGAATTCAAGGTCTCGGAAAGGACAGCTGAACTAGAGCGAGCGAATCACGAACTAGATGCTTTTGCTTACTCCGTGTCTCATGATTTACGCTCACCTTTGCGCCACATTGATGGTTTCATCGAGCTTCTGCAACGAAGAATTGGGGACGGATTGGACGAAAAGGCGGCCCATTATCTTGAAGTCATCGCCGACTCAGCTGGCCATATGGGTGCCCTTATCGATGACCTTTTGGACTTCTCGCGGATGTCTCGCTCTGAAGTAAATAAATCAAAAGTAAATTTCAATAAGTTAATTCATCAGGTGATAGATGGTCTGAACATTGATTCGAACGTGCGCTCTATCGAGTGGAAGATAGAGCAATTGCCTCCCGTCCATGCTGACCCGTCGCTTATGAAGATGGTCTGGGCAAACCTAATCCAAAATGCAGCCAAATTCACGAGTAAAAAGCGCGAGGCCCAAATCGAAATAGGTTCGCGTGAGGAGCCTAATGGATCCCGTACATTCTTTATAAAAGACAATGGCGTCGGATTCGACATGGAGTACGCCCATAAGTTGTTTGGCGTATTTCAGCGGCTACACCGATCAGATGAGTTTGAAGGGACGGGAATCGGTCTTGCCAACGTAAGCCGGATCGTTCAACGTCACGGGGGTACTGTCGGCGCAAAAGGCGTGCCTGGAGAAGGCGCAACATTTCACTTTACGCTTCCAGAAATTCAGGAGGAACATGAGTAATTTTAGAAGCATTCTCATTGCAGAGGATGATCCCAAAGACACCGAGTTGATGCGAGAATCAATGGCAGAGCTAAAGCTTGCCAATGAGCTAGTATTTGTACGAGATGGGGTCGAGGCGGTCGAATACCTTGAGGCTTGCGAGCTAGCGGCTGACACGGATTGTAGGCTCCCGGTGCTTATTCTTCTGGACATTAAGATGCCGAGGATGAACGGCATCGAAGTCCTTAATCGGTTGCAGGCAAATAAGCGCCTAAAGCTGATTCCCGTCGTTATGCTTACTTCATCCCGCGAGTCCGAAGATCTTCAAAAATGCTACGACCTTGGGGTCAACGCGTACGTTGTAAAGCCAGTAAGATTCGCCGAGTTTGTCGATGCGGTAAAGCAAGTGGGCGCCTTTTGGGGCGTTCTCAATGAGGTCCCGGTTCTCTAACCGGGAACAACAATGCGGAAGATTTGTATCCTCCATCTCGAAGACAGTGACCGCGATGCGGAGCTAACTGCAGCTCTCCTATCTGAGAGCGGTCTGGCGTTCAACATCAAGCGTGCCGTTAGCGGGGATTCGTTTCGTAAGCTGCTTGACGTGGAGAGTGTAGATCTCATTCTCACGGATTTCACAATCCCATCGTTTGGCGGGCTTGAGGCCCTTGAGATTGCTCGTTCCGAACGGCCGGATGCGCCATTCATTTTCTTCTCTGGCACGATCGGCGAGGAAGCCGCCGTAGAGACGCTTCTCAACGGCGCTACCGATTACGTCCTAAAAGGAAGGCCCATGCGGCTCGTTCCGGCCATTCAGCGTGCTTTGGAAGAGGCGGCAACAAAACAAGATCATGTTGTTGCAAGCGACCTTCGAAGATTTCAAGCGAACATTTTGAGAAGCGTAACGAACGGCATTATTGTTACCAGGCTTGATACCGAGGTTACGTACTGGAACGAAGGAGCGAGGATTATCCTAAAGCTTCATGCCGATGAAGTCTTGGGTAAATATATGCGCGATTTGAACTTCGGGGCAGGCGCGATACTGTTTGATGAGCTGTTCCACGTGTGTCGCGAAAGCGGGCATGCGTTCAGCGAGTTCCCGTGCCACATCGGTTCTGGTTCCGAGACATGGGTGAGCGTTAGGGCTTCTCTAATGCGGACTGAGGACTCGAGACCCTCGGGATGTCTGTTCATCGTCGACGACATCTCCGAGCGGAAGAACGCTGAGATGGAGCTCAAGACATTGAA
>JBBQMJ010000289.1:0-5016 GCA_038328815.1 Fimbriimonadales bacterium
CTGATGTACGAATTCCCCGATGACAAGCGAAAGGCATTGGAGTTCAACTCGGACCAGTTCATGGTTGGGCCTTCTATTCTGCAGGCGCCTTTGATCAGTCGGAGCCGAAAACGCAAGGTGCTACTGCCGGGCAAAGGCACATGGCTCGATGCTTCCACAGGCGCCTGGGTGCCGAGTGGAACCTTGAAAGCAGAACCGGCCGAGGACGCCACTGCCCTTTACATTCGCGACGGTTCGATCATTCCTATGCAACGGTCGTTGGATGGCAACCGGAAAGACTTGGCCACGGTGGACTTGCTTGTCGCCGCTGACCCTTCTACCTCTGGTGAGACCGGTTACACATATAGAGCTGACGACGGCATCTCGTTTGACTATCAGAAGGGCAAAAGGTCCGTTCTTGAAGTTAAAGTGGCGTGGAAGGACGGGCAACTTCGCGTCGATTTGAACCAAGTTCAAGACGAGTTTGGAGCAATCGACGCCCGGGTGCTTATTCCAAGCGGGTTTTCAACGGTCACTTTGAATGGGAAGACTGTTTCAGGCAAGGCATTCGAACTTGTACTTTCTGGAAAGCCGTTTTCCGTACAGGCGCTCTAAAACCTGGCCCAGTCTTCGCTCGCCCTCAAAATGTCGCCCGATTTAGACTCGACGTGTAGGCGGGGGATGGTTCGTGCCGCCGTTCCGTAAGAAATACTCCACTCGGCTCGGCTAAGCGTCCCAAGAAATCACCTCACGCAAGAAATTAAATTCTTGTTTGTAAATTCTCAGAACTGTGATATTATGCTGTGAATCACATTCTGAATACGTATTCTTGAACGTCGATTAGAATCTAGAATACGTATTCATACGAAAGCTCGCAGTGTTGCGAATTATGAGTAGTGCGAAGAAGCAAATAAGGGTCACCCAGCGGGATATAGCGCGCCTTTCAAAGGTATCGCAAGCCACCGTTTCACGCGTCTTAGCGGGAGACGATCGAGTGGACATCCTCACTTCCGAAAGGGTGAAGCAGGTGATGCGGGAGCACAATTATCGCCCCGACGTCCTTGCCCGTTCCCTCCGCAGCCGCCGAAGCGGCCTCATTGGTTTAGTCGTCAAGCGACCAGCTGGCGGGCTTCACGACGATCCCTTCTTTGCCAACCTCGCTTCCGAGATCATGGATTTCCTATCCAGCACTCCGTATCACCTATGCATGGAAATGGTCACGGATAGGACCCAAGAGGCCGTTTACGACGAACTGTTGAGAGCCAGGCGCGTAGACGGTCTCATCCTTGTGGAATCGGAAGCCCGCGACGAGCGCATCCAGCGCTTACAGGCCGACTGCTTCCCCTTCGTCCTCATCGGCAACCCCGACGAAATCCAGAATGCCGATGAAGATGATCAACTCTGGTCAGTAGATAACGACAACGTCGCCGCTGGCGAATTGGCCGCAAAGCACCTCGTCGATGCAGGCTTTAAGAAGATCGGCATCCTAGCTGGACCTCCCGCGGTAACCGTTTCGGAAGACCGGATCGAAGGCTATCGAAGGGCGATTGCTGGAAAGCAGGATACGCCGATGATTTGGCACTCAGATTTTGGACTCTCAGCCGCGAAAGACACAGCGGTAAGCATTCTCTGCGGAGAAGAAAGGCCCGACGCCCTGGTCGTTTTGGATGATTTTATGGCCATGGGCGTCGTACTCGCTGCGAGGGTCTGTCACGCAAAGATTCCCGACGACCTCGCGATCGTCAGCTTCAACGACAGCAGCCTATGCCACGTTTTAGACTGCGGCCTAACATCCACAAGCCTCAACATTCGGGAGATCGTCCAAGTGGCTTGCGGAAGACTGCTTCGCATCATCGAAGACAAGCCGGTTGCGGGCGAAAGGCGGGTTGTCGTTCCAACACAGCTTAAGGTCAGGGGCTCATCGCTGCCTAGCAGGGAGTTTGTGAAGGCATGATGGCTACCATCATCCTCGCGTCCATGCTCGCCCGCCAGGAGTCTTTCCAGCACACGTTCACGTACGTGGCGGACAAGGATTTTCACACGGTAAGCGTTGCTGGCACATTCAACGGATGGAACGGCACCGCAAACCCTATGTCCGCTAACGGCCGTACCTGGAGCCTGGCGCTTTCCCTTCCCAAAGGGCGCATCCAGTACAAGTTCGTTCTCGATGGCAAGGATTGGATTCAGGACCCCAAGGCGACGATGAGCTTTGATGACGGGAACGGCAACGTGAATTCCGTGCTCATGGTTCTGCCCGATGATTACAAGACACCTGCCAAATCAGGAGACGGCGTCATCTCCGTAAGCGCCCTGGCTCACAAACAGATTCCGCCCTACTTCACCTACGACCGTGGCAAGCTCGCCCTAGCCATTCAGGTCCGGGCCGGCGATTTGGCTGCCGTGGTTGCCAAGGTTAACGGCAAGACGTATCCCATGTCGGAGCGAACTTCCGACGAGTACGTTGCCCTTTACCGCGCTGTCGTTCCTTGGGATGGCAAGACCGACCTAAATTACTCATTCACCTTGCTAGATGGCGAAATCGCCAAGACCTATGGCTCAAAAGGTCTAACCGACGCAGATAACAGCAACGCCTTCACGCTGAAAGCCGCCGACTTCCACAACATTGAGGTTCCGAACTGGCCCGAGCGTTCGGTCATCTATCAGATTTTCCCGGACCGCTTTGACAACGGCGACCGATCAAACGATCCGACGACGGTTGTCCCGTGGGATGCAACGCCGACTTACGACAACCACTTCGGCGGAGACTTTGCTGGCGTTAAGAAGCATCTTGGCTATATCGAGAGCCTTGGTGTGAAGGCGGTCTACTTCAACCCGATCTTCGTCTCCCGCGACAACCACAGGTACGCCACCGGCGACTATATGCACGTCGATCCGGAGCTGGGCACCGATGCCGAGTTTTCTGCCCTTACCCATGAAATGAAGCAACGGGGTATTGGCACGATCCTTGATGGAGTATTCAACCACACTGCGACCTATTTCGCCCCCTTCCAAGACGTTGTGAAGAACGGTGCGAATTCTAAGTACAAGGACTGGTACTTCATCAAGAGTTTCCCGATCGTTTTGACTGGCCCGCCGAATTACGAAGGATGGTTTGGTTATGGCTCAATGCCGAAGTTGAACCCCCACAACCCGGCCACACGCGAGTACCTGCTGAACGTGCCTCGCCACTGGGATTCCGTCGCTGACATCGCTGGCTGGCGATTGGACGTTCCTAACGAGATCGCCTCCGACTACTGGGTCGAATTCCGCAAGGTCGTCAAATCCACGAACCCTCAGCGCTGGATCATCGGCGAGATCTGGGGCGATGGCAGCCCTTGGCTTCAAGGCGATCAGTTCGATTCCATCATGGGCTACCAGTTCAGGACTTCGGCTCTTGCTTTCCTGGCGACCGAATCGATCGGACCGAAGGAGTTCACGGACAAGCTCATGGCCACCTACGACAGCTATGCGCCGCAGGTGTCCCGTAACCTCTTGAACCTGTTGGGTAGCCACGACACGGAGAGATTTCTTACCCTCTGCCACGGCGATCAGAGCCTTGCAAAGTTGGGCGCCACCATTCAGCTCACCTGGCCCGGCGCGCCATCCATTTACTACGGAGATGAGCTCGGGATGGCCGGCGGCAGGGATCCCATGAATCGCGGAACGATGAGATGGGATCAGATTGATGGCAACGAAATGCTCGTACACTATAAGGAATTGATCCGCGCTCGCAACTCATCGATAGCGTTGCAGTCCGGTGACCCCGTCGTTCTGATGACGGACGACTCGAAAGAGACGCTCGCTTTCGCCCGGGTTTTGAACGACGACGTTGCAGTTACTGCCGTCAACCGCTCGAAGCATGAGCAGACTTTGCTGCTCGCGCTCGATGGCAAGGTGCCGCTTAACGCGAACCTTAAGGCCAATGGATTTATAAACGTCTTGGGCGGAGGAAGGGTCCTTCTTTCTCCGGCCGGTTCTATCGCCATTACGCTACCGCCGGAAAGCAGCGCCGTGCTGCTGCCAGGGGCAGCCTCGACCACATTAGCTCGAACCAGTCCTAAATCTCATATGGTCCGACCCGTCTTTGAATCCGCATCCTAATAACTCTGGAGTCCTAATGAAACTACAAAAATCTAACGGCTTTACGCTCATCGAGCTTCTGGTCGTTATCGCAATTATCGCTATTCTTGCAGCGATCCTATTCCCTGTCTTTGCTCAGGCAAAGGCTGCAGCCAAGAAGACCTCATGCCTGTCCAACGTCAAGCAACTTGGTCTTTCTATGTTCCTTTACGCAGGTGATTATGAGGACGGTTTACCCGACGTCGTAGTCTACAATGCCCAGACCGAAACATACATTCTTGCCGCCAAGATCCAGCCTTATACTAAGAATTGGGGCATCCTTAAGTGCCCATCCAGTCCTTACCAAGAGGGCTCAGTCCAGCGCAAGAATCATAACGGCCTTTTTGGTGGCAGTTATTACATGAAGGCGCCAGACGACCCTTGCGTTGGTCTACCCGCCTCTATCTATTCAAGCGGTTCGCCGTACTCTGACAGCGCAACAAGTAAGTTCTTCGTTGACGTCTATCCGCCAACTGACTACATGAACAACCCTTACATTTGGGGTTATAAGCAGAACGGGTGCCCGTCGGGCGGTAAGACGAATGGTTATTCGCACCCAGGACCTAACATCGGAAATGGCAGCGGAACAGGCGTCGATGGCCTCAACGGTACAGGCGCCTCATCGTTCGCTTGGACAAGCACCGCCAAGGCGATCTTGCTCGTAGATGGTCCAACGGATAATTCGTGGTGGCCCGGCGCTTCGGCATACACCTTCTGGGGTGGCGACGTATACAAGGGTCTCCACGGTTCGTCCAATGCTATCCACGCGGATGGCCATGCCAAGAACCATCAGCAAGGTGAGCTTGACGTGAACAACCAGACGCTGGAAGGCGGCGGTTGGGCTCAGTTCCCGGCGAAGACTCCCGGAAACCTTGGCGCCTACAATGGCTCTACAGGTGGAACTTTCTGGCCGTTCTG
>JBBQMJ010000290.1:0-4997 GCA_038328815.1 Fimbriimonadales bacterium
CTTCACGAACCCGATTGACCGCCCGGTTGAAGATGCGGAAGCGTCGGGGCCAAGCGTCAACGGAATTCTAGTCTTGACCTTTGACCAGAGTCCTAGTTCCGCAACGGCTTCCCGTTCTCAAGCATGTGCTTGATACGCGCCTGCGTCAGTGCACGGAAGCAAAGCTCTAGAAACTCAGCACGCTCGCGCTCCAGCGCATCCTCATAGCTCTCAGATTTCGCATAGACCTGCTTGATCTTGTTGCCTATCACTTCGTCGTACTCACTCATGCGCCCAGCAGTTCGGGCTTCTTGCATTAAGCGCTCAATCATGCCCGTCATCGGGCCATCAGGCGTGCGCCAGGCTGGACGAGCGGTTGGTAGCGCAGTCAGAACGAGCCTCTTGGCGTCTCCAATAAGTCGGTCAGGGTGGTAAATCGTAATGTCCGTCGGGCGAATAATCCCCAAAGATCTGGCATGGTCCGCGTTATTGCCAACGGACCCTTCGGCCACATTCATTGCAACTTCCGCTAGGCGTTGAGCAGTGTTGTCTTTGGACTGATTGAAAATCCGCGTTAGCACGGTGCCGCGCCCGCCCGGTATTAGGCCGACTCGAGCTTCTGGCAGTCCTATTTGAGCTTCGCCACTCGCCGCAATGTGCGCACATGAAAGGGCGAGCTCATGTCCGGCGCCCAGGCAATACCCTTGAACCGCAGCAACAATTGAATAGCGCTCGATAAGCTCGCCTAGCTTCTGCAGAGCTATCAGCGCTTTATCGATTCCTTGCACGTCCACGTTTTGAATGGCGGTCAGGAAGAAATTGAGATCAAAGCCAACCGAGAAGTTCTTCGACTCGCTGCTTAGGAGCATGCGATCGAATTTGCAACCGTCAAAGAAGCGAGTCAGCTCCGAAACGAGCGCAGTCGTGATGACCCCTTGCTTTGTCGTGAGACAGACGGCGTGAACCCCATCTCCCAAGTCGCGAATCTGATGGTTCTCGGCCTTCGAGACGATTTGGAAATCCTGAAGGGACGCGAATTGCGGCTCTGCCTTAATGGCGGTGAAGCCGCCATGGAACGTCGCCTGCGTCTTGCCTTTGTAGTAGTGCTTCCCCGCAAGGCCAACTTTGTCGGGGCCAATCGCATCGATCATCTCGAATGGCCCCATCTCCCAACCGAAGCCCCACTTCATTACCCGGTCTACATCCTGGTGGCTGTGGCTAATTTCTTCTTTCACCGCTTCGGCGTATTGAAGCACGGGCACCAAATGCGTGCGCAGGAACTCCCCCGCCTCATCCTTGAATTCCAAAGCCTTGGCAACTCTTTCGCCTAAAGGCAGCTTAGAGATTCCATCAAGCGATTCAAAACGTACGTCTAGTTTCTGCCGATAGGCCAATGTCTGCAAATCCAGGCACAGCAGCTCTTTGCCTTCTCGACGATAGTAACCCTGTCCGGCCTTCTCGCCGATCCAGCCTCGCTGAAGCAGGGTGTGCATGGATGCCGGCAGTTGGAGAACGGCACGATTTGGATCATGCTGGCACCGCTCAATGAGGTTGGCGGCGATATCTTCCATGATGTCCAGGCCAACAAGGTCGTTCAGTCTGAAACTAGCGCTTCTTGGCCGACCAAGGAAGGGCCCAGTAATCGCATCAACTTGCTCCACGCTTAGGTGGAGCTTTTCAGCCGAATGGATGGCGTGAAACATCGACCACATGCCGTACCGATTGGCGATAAAGCCAGGCGTGTCTTTGGCAACAACTACTCGCCTGGCGCACTGCTCTTCCAGAAACTTCGTCATCGCCTCGATAGCCGCTTTATCAGTTGAGGCGGTAGGGATGAGTTCAAGTAGCTTCAAATACCGCGGGGGATTGAAGAAATGCGTTCCCATGAACCGTTTTCGAAAGGAATCGCTCCGACCTTCGGCAAGAAGCTCCATTTGGAGCCCGCTCGTGTTGGTCGAGATCATTGCAGTTGGCGAAAGAACGGGCTCGATCTTCTCAAAAAGACTGCGCTTAATATCTAGCTTCTCAACAATGGCTTCGCAAACCCAGTCTGCTCCCGCAACCCAGTCCAGGTTTTCGGCTATGCCGCCAAGATGAACTTGATTCGATCGCTCTGGGAGGTAGAAATGGGGCGGCCGAGCCTGTTTCGCCTTGGCGAAAGCTTCGGTCGCGGCGTCCCGGGTGACGTCGAGAAGGGATACGTCAAAGCCCAAATTGCACAGATGCGCGGCAATTCCGCTTCCCATCGTGCCTGCGCCAATAACGCAAACCTTTCTCGCCTCAGACCATTCGCCGTACAACTTAGAAGCCATGCAAAATTTTCTCCAACTCAACGTTGAGTCCAATCGTGGAGGATACCAGCGAGATTGCCAGGTGCGACTTCGGTTTGCCTGACTTCGCTGCGACTTGTTTGGCTAGCTACGAACTGACGCTTAGGAAACTCACCTGCGCGACGTAGTAAAGATGCGCAAAAGGGACGTATCGTTTTTGGGCGTCCGCCCCCCTTACAATCACTGGATGCAACATTAAGTGCAGAATAAAGCGTCCTATGTTGTTGTTCAACTGAATGAACCGACGATATAATTACGAGCCAATGCAAATACAAGCGAATCGAGGTGTAGGAAGATAAGAAGATTTAGAAGAGATGCCCGTCCAGAACCGGGCCCGCCCATTAACGAAAGAGTTTTACGCTTTAGGGACGTTCGCGTCATCGGATCAGATGGATCACAGCTAGGGATTCTGCAGAGTCGCCAAGCGCTGAACATCGCGCGGGAAGAAGGTCTGGATCTCGTCATGGTGTCTCCCACCGCTCAACCGCCCGTATGCAAAATCATCGATTACGGCCGGCACAAGTACGAGACGGAGAAGCAAAACAAGGACGGAAAGAAAAAATCCCTTGACGTAAAGGGTATAAAGATCAGTCCGAGAATTGCTGAACACGATCTCGGGTTTCTGGTTAAGAACGCCTCGAAGTTCATTGAAGAGGGTCACAAAGTCAAGGTGACCTGTATGTTCAAGGCTAGGGAAGTCACTCACCCTGAGCTCGGGCGGAAAAAACTAGAGCAGTTTGCGGAGATGGTTGTGGATATCGCCACCGTTGAGCGAACGCCGACTTTGGACGGACGAATGATGGTCATGATCCTCGTTCCGAAGCCCCAGACTGGAAGTAAGAAACAGAATGCCAAAAATCAGGACAAACAAGACGGCGGCCAAGCGGTTCAAGATCACCGGAACCGGGAAGATCACGCGCCGGAAGTCTCACAACAATCACCAGTTCCTGCACAAGAAAGCGTCGCGGAAGCGACGACTTGAGCAAGAACCAACCCTGTTTAAGGGTGAACAGAAGCGCGTAAAGCGGCTTCTCGTACTCTAGGTATTGGGTATCGGGTGTTGGGTATTAGGATGAACCCAATACCTAATACCGGCGCCTCCGGGCGCCAAGACTCTACCGCTACCGCCCTTCGGCTGGGACCCGGTTAAAAACGAGGAAACATAAATGGCAAGAATCAAACGTGGCTTAATGCGCCACAAACGACATAAGAAGATTATCGACAAGGCCACAGGTTATTGGGGCCGTAAGAAGAACGTCTATAGCCGCGCTCACGAGCAGGTGATGAAGTCCGGGCAGTACGCGTTCCGCGACCGCCGCGCCAAGAAGCGAGAGTTCCGCAAACTCTGGATCACCCGAATCAGCGCAGCATGCGGCGAGGCTGACGTGAAGTACAGCCAACTGGTCCACCTCCTTACCGAGCAGGGAATCCAAGTCAACCGCAAAATGCTCAGCGAGCTAGCCATCCACGACATGGACGCCTTCAAAGCCATCGTGTCGCAAGCGAAAGCAAACGCCGCTAAGTAATCGTACTATTGGAACTGGCCTCCAGACAACGTCTGGAGGCCAGTTTTCCTTGCGACTGTCATCCTGGAGCATAGCGATAGAATCTGCCTCACGACGCAGTTTTGCGGCCCGCGGTTTCGGAGGCGAGGCGGCTCAACTGGAACCAGCAAGCCGGGGGGCAGATTCTATCGCTGCGCCTCTGCTCCGCTCCAGAATGACAAACCGAGTGTTCTAGCCCGTGACCATCCTTCTCGGGTCAACGGAATGGACCCGTTTCAGATGGTCATCCTGGAGCAAAGCGATAGGATCTGCACAGCGCCACAACCTGCTGAATCACCACCCAGTAAGCACCGGACCCTTCTCACATTACGCCCTGGGATGCGCAGCCAAATACCTGCGCCGAACCTCGTCCACATCCAAATGCGTGTAAACCTGCGTCGTAGCCACCGACTCGTGCCCCAAAAGCTCCTGCACAGCCCGCAAATCAGCCCCGCCCTTCAACAAATGCACGGCATAGGTGTGCCTTAGAGTATGCGGGCCCACATGAGCCTGAATACCCGCCTTTGACCCGCACTGCGCCAAAATCAGAAATGCCATCTGCCGGCTGAGCGGGCGGCCATGCTGATTCAACAGAACCAAAGAACTTCCTGTTTTAGCCAACTCAGGACGACCTGATAGCAAGTAAGACCGCAACCACGTCATTGTCCCTTCAGGAAGGGGCACAAGCCGCGTCTTATTGCGTTTCCCAGTCACCCGAACCGCACCTTCTTCCAGATCCAGCCCGCTAAAATCAAGCGAAACCGCTTCAGACACCCGCAGCCCCGCCCCGTAAATCAGCTCCATCAACACGCGGTCCCGAAGACCGACCGCGGTGCTGACGTCAGGGACGTCAAGCAAAGCCTTCAGCTGCTCATAGGAAAGTGCCTTAGGAAGCGTCTTGGGCGGCTTGTAGCCGCCTGTGCTTGGCAAATCTGCCTCCGGCCCTTCGCCGTTACGCTTTAGAAACTTCAGGAAAGACCGCAGCGCGCTCATGCGCCGCTGAGCAGTCGTCCTCGCCAGGGGAGCCCCAAGGGTTGTCTCAAAACGCATGATCTGCGCTGCAGTTAGATCAGACCACGAATCCAGACCCAGGGTAGCAAGAAACGCACACGCGCGCGACAAATCGCCGCGATAAGCGCTAATC
>JBBQMJ010000291.1:0-4989 GCA_038328815.1 Fimbriimonadales bacterium
AAGCCCCGCGGGCGCATGATCGTGGATTCAAGCAGTGGTCCGATCAATGGGTCGCAGAAAGCAACCTTCACGTTGGCTGCAAATGCGGACACCTACAACGGCCGCCTTGCCATCACAATCTCGCCTTCTCTTGCCACCGCCATGGCGCAATCGCTTGACGGCCTCATTGCTTATCCGTACGGTTGTGTGGAGCAGACGATGGACCGATTCATGCCAGCCGTGCGCGTGGAGGCGCTCGTCAAGGACCTGAACCTGCCAAGGCCCTCGAACATCGGCCAAACCCCCGACATCGCCCGCGATTCCCTGGCCCGAATCGCCACCATGCAACACGCCGATGGCGGCTGGGGATGGTGGATTTACGACAAGTCCGATCCCTTCATGACCGCCTTTGTCCTGGACGGTCTGAAGACGGCGGAAGCTCGCGGATACTCGAGCCCCAGCATTCGAACAGAGCAGGCGGTCGCCTGGGCTGTGAAGTACTTCGACAAGAAAGCGCCCAAACCGACGGTCAAGTCAGATGAGTGGGCACGGCCCGAGAGGCTTGAAGACCGGCTATATCTGCTTGATGCCCTCGTCAAGTATGACAAGCGTGATATCGCCCTTGCGGCACTGCCAGACCTGGACTGGCGCGGCGCCAGCCCAGCCGACCTAGCGGTGGGCATCTGGCTCTATAACGACCTAGGTCCCGAATTCAACGCTAAGAAAGTGAAGCTCATTGAGACCCTGAAAGGCTATGCCACTCAAGATAGCGGGGCAGTCCACTGGGAGGCACAAGGGTGGACAGGCGCGGAAGAGAACACTGCGATGGCGTTCACTGCCTTCATGCTGGGTGCACCTGACGATCCTTGGGTTGAAAAAATTGTGCGCTACATGATGCAGCAACGCAGAGACAACATGTGGAGCTCCACCTATGCCACGGGCACGACGGTCCGCGCCATGGACCTTTATCTAAGGCGGGTCAAACCGAATCTCGGGGCATCTTCGCTATCGGTGACGTTGAACAGGAAGAATCTAAAGACTTACTCGATTAGTGCGAGCACGATCTTCGATTCCAGCTACACCTTGACGGTGCCCGTGGATCAACTACAAAAGGGCACCAACACCGTGGAGTTCACGCAATCGGGAGGCGGAACGAGTTACTACTTCGCCGAGATGAAACAGTACAGCACAGAAGCTCAGGTGCAACCGTACAGCCCCCTTCCCGGCCTAACCGTGGCGAAGACCTTCAACGTCCTGACACCAACCCGCATGGAAGATGGCTCCCTGAAGCTGATGCCAAGCTCCAAGCCGGTTGATAGCGTTTCGTCTGGGGACATCATCCAGTGCACTTTGCTTATTCACTCAAAGGACCCGCGGGAGTTCTTGATGATTGAGGACCCGATACCCAGTAACTGCCGTGTGACGGCGAGGGATTCGGTAGATGATCCCACCGACTGGAGTGACTGGTGGTGCAGCTTGGTGCAACTGGACGACCGCGTGGCTCTGTTTGCGCGGACTATGCCGGCGGGTGATAGAAAGGTCATCTATACGCTGAGGGCTGAAGGGTCTGGGAAGTCCTTCGCCCTGCCGACTTCTGTCGTTAACATGTACGATCCAATCCAGCAAGCCGCCTCCACCGAGGTGCCGATGGAGGTCAGACAATGATCTCACCCGGTGTTACTGCGGCAGTTGCGGTTTGTGCTTTGGCGGCGACCGGGGCTGCGCTTTGGGTTACGCCGCAAGAGCATGTGGTTGCTTCTTACGCGACGTCTCTCCATGGTCGAAACAGATCTCAGCGGCACAATGCGGTTCGGGCGCTTCAAAAGCTCTCAGGCGCAGTGATAGAGCCTGGCGCCACCTTCTCCTTCAATGCGAAGGTTGGCTCGTTTTCAAGGGACGACGGGTATCGAAAGGCCCCAGTTAGCTATAACGGGCAATTGATTGACAGTTGGGGCGGGGGCGTTTGTCAGGCATCGACGACGGTCTATAACGCGGCGCTTTTGGCCGGCATGCAAATCGTGGAGCGGCATCGCCACGAGTTTTGCCCCTCGTATGTGCCCCCTGGCCTGGATGCAGCGGTTGCCTTTAGCGATATTGATCTCAAGTTTCGCAACCCCTGGCCCTATGCGGTAAGGCTTAAGGCTACGACTTCTGAAGACCTTCTCAAAGTTGATTTTATAGCCAACTCCACACCGGATTCGACCATACGCGTTGTTCAGAACGTTCACGATATTCAGCAGCCGACTGAGTTTGCGTTGGGACACCGAGGACGGGGCGGGCGGGTTCGCAATAGTGGGAAGCCTGGATATGACGTCACGGTATTTCGGATCCAGGGGAAGCGTCGGGAGTTGATTTCGAGTGATAGCTATCCGGCAATGAACCGAGTCGTCGACTTCGGCGGGTAGCGACGTGCCATCAGTGTCCATCCAGAGGCCGATGAGGACATCGGCCCTACGATGGACTCAACCTTCGATAACGAGCTTCGAGAAATCTCCAGCTAGAAGCAGTTGCTGGGATACGAGGTTGAGTAGCGCTAGTCGCGAGTCCCGTACCTTGGCGTCATCCACCATCACCATCGTCTCATCGAAGAACAAGTTAATGGGGGTAACGAGAGCCTTCAGCAAAGCCGCGATCCCTGCGGCGTCTTCCCTTTCTTCAGCCGCTTCAAGTTCCGCGTTGATACCCTTGGCGACCTTAAGCAGCGCCTCGCCCTCTGCGGAGTCAAGTGACGAAAGATCGGTGCCAAAGACGATGCGCTTCTTATGAGCTGCCGCGACAATATTTAGCGGTCTTGTTGATGCGTGGATAAAGGCTTGATCCGTTGCCAGAATCTCTAGGCATTCAATCCTCAACCGCACTTCGCGGGGCGCCAGGGTGTCACCCGCCAGCGCTGCGTCCAAGATGTCGTGACGAACTTGCGGGAGTAGCGCGGTGTAGCGCGAGGCGAAGAGGCCTGAGGCGCTCTTTAGGGCCTTGGCGCCATCGACAGCAAATCCCTGCGCGACATAACTCTTGGTCGCCTCTGCGAACAAAGGATCAAACGCTGGAATCCGAGTCGGCCATCCCCAGGCCGCTTCGATTAGCATCGTGGCAGCGCGCCGCAGGGCAAACGGATCGCTTGATCCAGAAGGTTCCAGTCCGACGCCTAAGTATCCGGCGAGTTTATCCAGCTGGTCGGCGATCAAAACGCGCACGGCAGTGCGGGCGCCTGGGCTGTCTGGGGCGTCGTTCTTTGAGCCATCATAGTGAGTCCCGATAGCGTGGCAAACAGCATCGTTCCAACCTTCTCGGCGCGCATATTGCTCGCCAATGATGCCCTGCAGGCTAGGCAGTTCGCTAACAAGCCCCGTGCTCAGATCTGCTTTCGCAAAACGACCCGCTTCGGCTGCAAAGGCAACTTCATCGTTACCAGCTCCGGTGGCTTTAGCTACTTCGGATGACAGTGTATGGAGCCGCTCAGCTCGCTGCCGAACGGACCCTAGGTCCTTGTGAAAGACAATGCCCGAGGTCTTCTCAAGGAAGTGGGCAAGATCGTATTTGGTGTCCTCGTCAAAGAAGAACTTAGCGTCGTTGAAGCGCGCATTCAACACCCATTCGTTACCAGCGCGGACCGTGGCCTCTTCACCTGAGTTCCGGATAAAGACAAAATGCGTCGTCAGCTTGTTTTCGGCGTCGCGCACCGGAAACATTTTTTCGTGCTTGGCCATCGCAGTAGTTAAGACTGGGACGGGCAAGGACAGAAAATCATTACGAAAGTTACCCTGAATTGCAGTCGGCCACTCCGTAAGATATACATTTTCTTCAACTCGAGCCTCGGGCCTCGTTGGTTCGCCGCCGGCAACCTTTTTCGTCTGGTCCACGATTGCTGGTCGCCGAAGGTCTGGATCAGGCTCGACCTTCCTCGCGCGAAGCCCTTCTAAAAGGCCTTTGTAGCTCTTTGCCTCAAACTCTTCCGGGGCATAGAAACGGTGTCCGCGACTCCTTAAACCGGCACGAACGCCCTCAATATCGAAGTCGACCACGCCGCCATCCAGGGAGGCCAATATCCAGCGGATAGGCCGCGCAAAGCGCATTCTTGATGCGCCCCAGCGCATCGATTTGTCGAACGAAAGGCTTCGGATTGCCTTTGGCAGGACCTCTTGGAGAATCTCATTAGTCGGGCGGCCGGCAATGAGCTTTGTGACCCAGACATACTGCTCGTCTTTCCAGTGGTTTGCCGGGTCGACGCCAGCATTTCGGCAGAAGCCAAGCATTGCCGGAGTTGGGTTCCCTTGATCGTCGAATGCAGCTTTGAGGCTAGGTCCTTTCAGTTCCTTGCTTTGATCTTCCTGACGCGCTTTGAGGCCGCCTACGCTCACGATTAAACGTCGCGGTGTTCCCATTGTCTGGGAAGTGTGGTTAGCCTCCAACAAGTCGGCTTCACGCAAGGCAGCAAGCACGAAGTCGTGCAAATCGGTGAAGGCCTTATGGACAAAAGTCGCGGGCAGCTCCTCGCATCCAACTTCAAGAAGCAGCTCTGGCATGGAGAGGCGAGTTTACCTTCGACCGGTTGCCCAGATTCAGCCAGATTTTCTGGTCAGCACCAGTAGGCAGCTATGCCTTCCAACTGTCATAGACTGCAAGCGCCGCCGCACCATAAAGCCCGGCGTCTTCGCCAAACGGGCTAACGTGCAGCTTGAGCTTTTCTACCAATGGGCTGAACATCGTGCCGAGGCCGACTCCACCGCATACCACCACCTCGTCAGCAAACAGCACTTCGCGGAGAATGCTCACAGCGGCAATCGCAGCTGCGAAAGCGTCTCGAGGCGAATCCTCCGGCCGATTGAAACCACCAAGAGCATCCTCCAGAATGCCGTTCCCGAACGGCAAATCGTTAATGCGCGGGTATTCGCCCATCCGGCCCATGAAAATTCTGCCGTCGGTGACCATCCCGCACCCAACACCCGTGCCAAGCGCTAGAGTGCCAATTCGCTTGCCTGCGAACTGTGGCAAACAGGCGTGCCCCCAGGC
>JBBQMJ010000292.1:0-4985 GCA_038328815.1 Fimbriimonadales bacterium
ATTAAGGCACGCTCTGCTTGGCTTTGCATTGCTTGGCATAGCTTTGCATTGTCCAAGGTAAGAGCGGATTAGTTGCCCCCCGTTAATGCCCGGGGTCGTTCGTGCCGGTTTAAACCGAAATCGATACGTCGATAACTGATGACGCGCTGGCTCTGCGCTTACATCCTGATTCCAAGTTGTCAAAGATGTGGTCGGCTTTTTGCTTTCCGAGGGTATAGACGGCTATCGATTTGTGCCGTATCTGTAGTGGGGACCGGATTAGGGCGGTGAAACTCGGCAAAGGGCTATGTTGTTCGCCAGATTGCCCTCGGAACGGCGGCACGAGCCATCCCCCGCCTACTCGCTCGATGTAGCTACCCCGACGCCCGAGACGAATATTCGGCGGCTACGGCTTTCGACCCTATCTCTTCTTGCGCGAGGACGCTTATTGCTATTGGGCCCGGTGGAACCATGTGGTTGCACGAATTAAGGGGCATCTGAGACATGCGTTGAAGGTTAACGCGTGGTTGAATCTTTAATGCGCGGGGCGGGTTATGGGGTGGTAAGGATTAGACGTTTGAGCGCCCTTAGCGGTAGGGCACTTTAGGCGTTGGGCGGGCGCGTCACGAGGCCCTACTCGTCGATCGGAATCCACAGCAAAGTCAACAACCCAGGAATCGAAGCGAAGATGACGGTTGTAAAGAAGCCCACGTAGCCCCAGTTCGCCTGCACGATGCCGCTGAAGATGCCGGCGGTCATGATGCAGAGGGCGCCCAGGCCGGTGGCTATTGCGTAGTGGGCTGTGCGGTATTGGCTTCGCTGAGAAACTCGCATCAGATAGACCATGTATCCGGCAAAGCCGAATCCATAGCCGAACTGGTCGATGAAAGCGACGCCGTAGAGGGTCCAGATGGGTGGTTTGGAAACTGCGGCCCAGAGGTAAAGGAGGTTCGGCGCGTGCATTGCGACGGCAACGAACCAGAAGCTTTTTCTAAGTCCGCGCCTAGAGACAAGCAAACCACCAACGATGCCTCCGAGGACAATTCCTACTACACCTGAGATGCCGTTGATCACGCCAAGCTGGTCGTTCGCCACTGCCATCCCGCCGTTTTGAAGAGAGTCTTTGAGGAACAGGGGCGCCATCTTCGATACCATTGCTTCGCCGAAGCGATAGAAGAGGATCAGGGCAAGAATGGCTGCGATGCCGGGCTGACGAAAGAAAGTGTTGAAGGCGTTGCCCATCTCCGACTTGGCCATCAGCTTTTTGGTGGCGATGAACAGAGCGGCCGAAGCAAAGAAGCAGAGGCTTAGCTGAACCAACTCGGCCAAAGGTGCACCAGGCGGCAGCATCCAGCCCTTGAGCCTTCCGTTGGGATCGGCGTAGCCGAGAGTAGCCCAGAGCCCCTGGGCAGTCAGGCGGACGATTGCCGAGAGCGTGAAATAGGCGGCAACCGCAAGCAAAACGACAGTGAAAGTCCGCAGTGCGTTCTTGTAGTTTTCACCGGGCGCCAAGTTGGCCCTGACATCGGCCTCTGGGCATGGCGCGGTATAGGCGACGACGATTCGCCCCAGAGAATAAATGGTCACACCGCCGCCGATGGCAATTAACCACGCCATGCCGGTGCTCACCCCGGACTTGTTCAGGCGTCCTTCAAACCAGACCAAGAGGCCTATGCAGAATAGGCGACCCAATCGATAGAAGGTTGATTGAATACCGACAAAGGCTGCTTGGCTGTCTTTATCCAAGGAGAGCAAATAGAAGCCATCGGTCGCAATATCGCAGGTCGCCGAAAAGATGGCCGTGATGAAGAGAAGGCCAAGGGTGATGGTGAAGGCTTGCGGCGTCGCGACAAAGAAGGCGATGAAACCAAGGGAGAGGGCTATAAGTGCCTGCATCCCAAGCATCCACTGGCGCTTGGTGTAGTTGAGATCCACGAGCGGCCCCCAAAGGAGCTTAATCGTCCAAGGCAGGGCAATCAGGCTTGTCCAGCGCGTGATGTCCACGTTCTGGACGCCGAGGTCTTTGTACACGATGGCGCTGACCTCTTGAACAAGAGTGACCGGAACCGCCTGCATGAAATAGAGCAGGGGGACGTATGCCCAAGGCGATCGGCCGAGCGGCTTTATTTGATTGGTTTCCTCTGGCTCAACGGGGGTCGTATTCATTTAATCATTTGAAAGGTCATAAGAAGGTAACCAGATTTGCTCGGCGACTGCTACGATTGGATTGTTCGACGATGCTGAAGCTAACCAATAATCTATGCGCCTCCGACGGAAATGCCTTGCGCCGCATCGCCGCGCTATTTCTTGTTCTAGGGACGTTGCTGATCGGGTGCAAAGGACCGCAGGAAAAGGCTCCTCCAAGTGCGGGGGCGCGACCGGTTGTTGCCACCGACCCATGGCTCTTAACATGCGACGACGCCAATGACCACAGTCCGGCCCTTCTTTGGAATGGACTTGTCGGATTCAGGATTGCGCGCGATGCGGCAGCAAACAACATCGCCATGTACGACATTGACGATTACGACACGACGGGCGAAGAGAGGATCAATGTTGAGGCCAGCCTGCTGAAATCCAAGTCGGATTTCGATGCCGCCAAGGCCAAGGATTACTTTCAAGCGCTCGATATGCGAACCGGGATTCTCTCCACTTCCTGGGGATCTGGGGCGGACAAGGTGCAGGTTCAAACGGTGCTCGATCCAAACCGGCGTGTTATTTCCGAGAAATGGGTTGGTAAGGTGGAGTTTGTAACCGGCGGCGAAAGGGGCTTTGGTTGGAAGGGCGGCCCTGAAATGAAGCAGCGAGACTGGGGAAATGAAAGGACAATCACCTTAGGCACGCCGCCGAACAGAAATACGATGCTTGCGGCGCGAGGCTTGCCCAAGCAGCCTATTGAGCCCGCGCCCGAATGTCCTCGTTTTGACGAGGTCGCCAAAGCATCCAAGGCGTTTTGGACCCAAAAGTGGAAAACCGATATCGAAATCGATGGCCCGGCAGAAGACCAACTTGCGGTCCACTCCTTCCTCTTCTATTTGAGGGGGGCAACGAGGCCAGGTTCACTCATGGCGATCAGCCCCTTTGCATTAGGCGATGGGCGGTATGGCGGCCACATTTTTTGGGATGCCGACATTTGGATTTTCCCCGCCCTTGTCTTCACGGACCCTGCCCTTGCTAGAACGATTCCAGATTATAGGATTGCGCACCTTGCCGCCGCGCACAAGGAATTTGACAAATGGATAGCATCTGGCAGGCCAACAGCAATGGGGCCAGTTCCGCCTGGTTCCAGCCAGCCGGTCGCGGGAACGGGAGCGAAATACCCATGGGAATCCAGTGTCTCGGGGAAGGAGACGGTTCCTGGTCCATCTCGCTTCGAAGATCATATTACGGGAAGCGTGTTGTGGGGACTTGGCCAAGCAAATGCGTTAGGGATGGTTTCGGACACCGACTACCGAAATGCCCTTGCCGGCGGATTGCAGTTCTGGCTTGCCAGGTCGACTAAGACAAAGGACGGCCTTGCCGAAATCAGGGGCGTAGTGTCTCCCGACGAGAACCATACGGGCAACAACGACCTGTATACGAATTTGCTCGCTAAGTGGACTTTGGACACCGCCGGCAGGGCAGTTGGCGTTCCAGGCGGCCAGCTTGATTTCGCTCTGCCGTCCGACGACACGTCTTTCTTGACGTACGACGATGACCCGCTTCGCAGTTATAAGCAGGCAGCAGCGGTTCTATCTATCTATCCTCTTCAGTATCCAGAGGCGGAGAAAGAGGCGGCTGCGATGATGCAGAGATTCCCCGGCTTAGTTAGCAAGAATGGGCCAGCGATGTCCGATTCATTGCACGCCTTGATTTGGGCACGGATGGGGAAACCAGACCAGGGCTATACCGTCTGGCGGAATAGCTGGGTGACCTTCACGGACCATGCATTGATGCTGTTTAGCGAAAAAAGAACCCAGGACGGGACGTATTTTACGACTGGCGCCGGAGGCTGTTTGCAAACTGTGTTGTACGGATTCCTCGGATTTCGGATAGACTCAGTAAAGGACCCAAAAGCGGCTTGGACGAAGCAACTTAATTCGGGTCGATGGCTAAGCGTGACACCTCATCTTCCACAGGCTTGGAAATCGGTGAAGTTCAAGAATTTCACGGTGCTCGGCACCCGATACACGCTAACCGCGACCCATCAAGGCGTGCAGGTCACCCCAGGAGAAAAATAGTATGCCGAATGTTGTTCTGACTGTTGATTGCGAAGGCGCACACCACGACAGGTGCTTCACAGCTGAGTACATCCGCGTGATGGAAGAGGAATTCGTTCCTTGCACGTGGCTCATTCACGTATCGATGAAGGATCCCAGCGCGAACACGAATCTTTACTACCATGAGTTCGTGCACAAGATTCCGAGTTGGCACGAAATGGGAATGAAGGTCAATTTCGAAAATGAGCGCGGATATGTGGAGGACGAGAAGGAGCGCGGCAACATCATTTGGATTGCCAAGGACACCCTTAAGTCTCACATGATCAAGTGCACCAGCTTCCGGGCCGGAGCTTTCGCTTTGATTCCATCGGACATTAAGTATCTGGAGGAGATTGGCATCCTCGTGGACTCGTCCGTGGTGCCAGATGCCAACTACAAGATGTTCGTTGACTGGCACGGCGCTCCGCATGAGCCGTACCATAGCTCGAAGGAGAATCTTTGCACGGAAGGCGACAGCAAGATTCTGCACATGCCCATCGCAACTCACGATGGCCAGCATGGATATTTGGACACGGGTTTTGAGGCTCTTGAGCCTCTCTTTGAAGCGAACCTTCAACGAGAGGTTATCTGCCTAGGTTTGCGCGATTATCACAACTCCGTTGACGATCTACGCAAGACAATCCGCTACTTCCGGAACAAGGGAGCCCACTTCACCACGCTCACCCAAGCTGCTAGTGAGCACTACGAGCATCACGCCGCGCTTGCGGGCGTCTAAGTCCAAAATGAAGGGCCCTACCGGTTTAACGGTAG
>JBBQMJ010000293.1:0-4972 GCA_038328815.1 Fimbriimonadales bacterium
GCGAGACACCCAAGAAGAAGGACGAAGAGCCCCTACCGGAACCGCCATCAGCAGAGAACCAGATTGCGGCAGACAACTTGATCCGACAAGCCCGAGTTTCCAAAATGCGTGGTCAGGCGCAGGAGGCGACAGATTTAATCAAACAGGCGGCCGACCTTGCACCCGGCTCGTATGTGGTACTTGAGATGCTTGGCGACGAGTACGTTGAGCGCAAGAGATTTGGCGAGGCCCGACTTGCCTACAAGACTGCACATAGGCTAGATCCAACGAATGTCAGTTTGGAGACCAAATTCGCGAATCTTGTCCTTCGAACAGAACAAGGCATGAGCTTTGAAATGGCGATGACCAAAGGTGACACCCTTTTCGTTGATGCGAGCGATGCCACGGCAAGTGCAATTGCCGCGACCGTCCTTTCTGTTTGCGTTCCAGGTACGGGGCAAATCGTCCTTGGCGAGACCAAGAAAGGATTTATCCTTCTTGGCGGCTGGATTCTCGGGATGATCTTCATCATCCTATTCAGCCAGGACATGCAGGGACTTCTCCGTTCGTTAACGGGGCGCCATGGCCAGTTTAGTGGCCTAATCTTTATCCCCCTTACGGCCCTTCTGGTCATCTACATCATGGCCATAGGAGGCTGCGCTTCAAGAATTAAGAAGAAATGGACTCCTGCTCGAGTCACAGAGAAGCCGGTGCCGCCCGTCAACCTTCCCTTCGAGTGACCCTAGACTAGGCTCTTCTCTTCAGCTATGCGCGAATTACGGAACGTGACGCACTGGTCATAGAATTGGATATCTTCTGCGTACCAAGCTTTCAGGTTTTCAAGCGCAAGATCGCTAAGAGTCGTGTCGAAGCCTACCGGCATGGCGTGAGCAAGAACCGGGTCTTTTGTGAGCTGCAACTCGTTGGGAAGACCGATGATTCGTTTCAAGCGCTCGAAGTCAGCGTCCAAGTCCTCCTGCAAGCCGATCAAGATGATGTCCTGGCCCCGATTTTCAATTTCTTCGTAGTTCCAAAACCAGCACTTATAGCCCATGTTCACGTGAATGATTCCGCGCATGGCGTTCTCTGCCTCGTCCCTGAGTTTAGGATCGGACGCGGAAAGCGCCTCGCCAAGGCTCCTTGCCGTCTTGAATATGCCAAACGCCCTTGTTTCGTTCAAATCCCAAGGGGAGTTGAATCGGGGCATACCACATCGTTGGCGACTATAGAACGAACTTACAAACCGTGTGATCGGGTCGCGCAAAATAAAGTAGACGGACTCGCCTTTGGGAATATGAGATAGGCGCCTAGCATGAGGGTGCAGTGTCATTGAATACTGCTCCAGGTAAGGCTTGACCGCGTGGTTGATCGCGGTTCCTCCCGTCTTTCCGATGTGAAGCGAATGTATTGGCATTGAGATTTTGGAATAGCCTTCAATTAGAATCATACCGACCCGGCAGGGTCAGATAATAATTTCGCCGCCCCGTTCATGCTCTCCAAGTTTTTCCCTTGTCGCGCGAAGTTCCCGCACCAATTCCCTTTGACTTGAAGTGGCCGTAAGGTCGCTTCTAGTCCTTTCAATCACGGCGCGCAAGGCATCGCACGTCCTGCGTAAACCTCCAGTCATGGAGTCCGCAAAGTCAAAGGTAATGAGGTCATCGTAGATGGTTTCCATTTGTCGCAGAATTCCTTCAGCGGCGTCAACCTCTCCTGCACGCATCTGGTCGAGCGCGTACCGACGAACTTCACTTGCTGCTTCACCCATGCCATTGAGGTAACTCATCATGCCCGTGCCTAGTTGATCTGACGAAGGATAGGGTTCTCCTCGCACGATCGACAGCACGGCAGCTGCCTCCACCATCTCCTTCTCCGCGTCGCTCAAATATCCGGCGTAATACAACTCTGGAAATGGCTTGAGAGCTGCCCGAGTTTCTTCGGCGATTTGCTTGGCTTGCACCAAGAGTTTCTCGGCATCCTCAAATTGATGCCGATGCACGTGGCGGATACACTTTGCCGATGTTTGGATAAGAGTGCGACATTTCGAAAGCCCAGCCTCCCTGCCCTCATGCATTTTCTGCGCGCGAGTCTTTAGGTCACTGACGATGTCTTCCCAGCCGGTCATAGAACTCCCTTTTCCTTGAGGCTAACCCAGCGCCTCTCTCCGATGATCACATGGTCGAGCAGGGGGATATCGAGCATCGCCCCGATCTCAGAAAGTTTCGTCGTTACGTCTATATCCTCCGGACTGGGTGTAGGGTCTCCGCTTGGATGGTTATGAGCGACGATGATCGAGGCCGCCCCTTCCCGGATAGCTTCGCGAAATACTTCCCGCGGCCCGACGATGCTCATGTTGACGGTACCAATGTGAACCTGATGAGTGCGAATAACCCCATTTTTTGAATTCAAGAGTACGGCGTAAAAATGCTCTCGCTTTTCGTCTTTGAGAAACTCAAGCAATTCGACAACGTCTCCGGCGCTCGTGATGGAACTTACAGGGCCCTTCCCTGCACCGCCAATTCTTCGCCCAAGCTCCAACAGCGCCTGCGAGCGGACTACTTCAAAGCCTTCAAGTCCCGTTAGGTCGCATATATCTGTGGCACTCGCCTCTCCAAGACCCTGTATGCCTGAAAAGCGGGCCAGCATCCGTCGTGCCATGTCTTCCGCTGGGTCGATGTCTTCCTCTCGCCGAGAAAACCCTACCGCTATGAGATCAATTGGGGAAGATCCGCGAACACCCAAAGATCTCACGCGATGTATGACTTGACTAACATCCGCAGACACGGCGACATTATGCCGCTTTTGAGCGGTCAACGAAGCCCCAAGTACTACTGCTGGTGAGCAAATTGTTGCGCAGGTAATTCTGCGTAATGCAGTACTTCATTAATTGCCAGGAATAGGATTAAGGTTCTATTGTCATGCCTATTCTCGTTGTACGATGGTCCTCGTGAAGCGGCTAGAACAGACCCTCTTAGTGATATTATTGATAGCGCCATACCTCGTTCTGTCGGGCATTTTTATTGTCCAAAGGGTGCAGGATAGTGCTTCAATCAGGACAGCCCAGTTGCTGTATCCCCCGGCGACTGCCCTTCCGGATTCAATAAAGTTAGCCGCTTACAATCTGCAAATTCCTACCGGTGAAAGTACATCGATTGCGATCAGCGATTTAACGCTCATAACCAGAGATGGTGCCGTCATTGGCCAGGGAAACATCAGAAATTTCTTGACGACCCAATCGTGGACGCGGCCCAGACCCACTATTGGATTGCGAGCTGCGCTGATCATGGTTGGCCTACAGGGAATCGTGCTCCTATACCGACGCAGTCTGCTGCTGTACGCGGTCTTTTTCGTCCCAATTGGAATTCTCGCTGCGATGGCCTATGCCATCCCCTGTGTCTCTTGTGGAAGCGTCAAAGTAACTGACTTGGCGCCAACTCTAAGCTTGGTCCTTCTCGGCTCGGTTGGGCTCGTTCTGTGTTTTCAAGAGTCCACGCCAAAAGCAGTTCGGCTCGGTATGTTGGCTGGACTGACGGCGGCGCCTTCAGTCCAGGCCACTCTTCTCTTTCGAGAGCCATTGCTTTGCCCCCTTTGTACCGTTCTTGGAACACTGATGGGGATCCTTGCTCTGGCTCTTTTTGACCTTTTTCAAGGCGCGCAACTTCCGGTCTTTCCAGGGCGAGGTCGAACCAGTTACATCCTTGCTTGCAGCGCAGCTATCATTTTCCAAACCGGTCGGGTCTCGTTGCTCTCGCCAAATCTCAAGCCCACGCTTGATTCGGACGCCCAGATAGTCGCCCGACTGATTGGCAAGCGCTCGGACACGCTTATTCCTGGATCAACCGAAAGGAACAATGTCTTGCTGATAGCGCGGGACGGTTGCACCTCGTGTATTGCAGCCAAGAATCAACTCAAGGCGGACAAGGTTCCGCATCGCGAGTTGCCAGCTTGTTCTTTTGGAGCCCAGGGCGAGTGCTTTGACCTTGATGCCACGCCAATAGGCTTTCCGACGATTCTATTTGTCGACTCGAACGGCATGGTTCGAGACGCTCGCATCGGCTGGCCAAGCGACCAGCAAGACGTGTTTGCATTAACCGAAAAGATGAGGAACTGGAGGAGACAATGAATTATCAACTGAAATCATTAATAACTATGAAGCGAATGACGCTGGCCTTTTGCTTGACGGCTATCTTTGGCTCGATGCTGGCGCCGGCGAGCAATACCCAAATCAGCTGCTTTGCAAAATCAACCAATTGGTGCGCTGAACAATCTGGGAGTTTTTGCGACGATACCACTTGGTACTTCACTGCCCAAAAGCGGCAAACTTATACCTGCTCGGGGACGACCGTGACAAATCTTCATCCGGTTTTCATTCTATATATGGCGCCCTGTTGCAGTACTATTGAGCCGGAACCCGCAGACCCGGTCGCAACCTGTTCTCCGTGCCCCAGTGCTGTGAGAGAACCCTGATGCAAAGTCTTTCAAATGAACGAAGCGCTCTAGCCCTCATAGGACAATGGCCCAAATCTGCGAGACTGGCTACTTGCGCGGTTCTCTTCCCAACATTAGGATTCCTTGCGGGCGCAATTGTAAGCACGTTCTTCATGAACGTCTCGCAGCCCGTAACAACCTTAGAGTGGATATTGTTCGCCTGTCCCACCTCAATGGCGGCTACGACAGCGATTGCGTCAGGAAGGGTCCGCCTCGGGCTTATCGGCTTAGCCCCACAGCCCCTTATCCTAGTGGGAATATGTTTCCTGAATCACGCCACGGTACATCAAGTACGTGCATTTTGGCCCGTGGTGTTTCCCGCTTTAGTCGGCCCAGGCGTTGGCTTGTGGGTAACGCACCTGGCGTATCAAGCGATTGAGAACTCGATCCAAGATTCATAGGCTTAGATCCTGGTGGCTTCAAGTGAACAACGCTTGGAGCCATCATAACGCTTATGCCAACCATTGGAGTGAGTTCACTATGGGGAAATTGCTGCTTCGTTGACCCA
>JBBQMJ010000294.1:0-4960 GCA_038328815.1 Fimbriimonadales bacterium
AGGTCGCCGCGTAGTCCTTGTGCCTAAACAGTGAGTTCTCGTCGATAGCAACCTTCGCGTCTGCCGCAATCAGCTTGCCGTCGGGGGTAAGCGCGCAAGGATTGATTTCAACCATGTCGGCGTCCGCCTCTTGATAAGCCCTAGCCAACTGCTTGATCATGGAAACCATCTGGTCCTGCGCTTCCTTAGGAATCTGTGCCTTCTTCACGGCTGCGCGCAGTTCGTAATCGCAAAGTCCCCAAGCCGGATCAATCGTGACCTTCACAATGGCGTCCGGGTCGGTCGCCGCTACTTCCTCAATATCCATGCCGCCCTTGGCTGAAATCATCACGATGTTCTTCTGCGAATTCCGATCTAGCAATACCGCAACATAGAACTCTTTAGCGATGTCAATCTGCTCGGCGACAAGCACTTTCTCCACGACCATTCCAGCCGGGTTTTGGATGCTTACAAGCTTCTTGCCGATTAGCTCTTTGGCGAACGCGGCAGCTTCATCGGAATTGCTAAATAGCTTAACGCCGCCCGCCTTGCCTCGCCCACCCATTAGGACCTGAGCCTTGACAACAACTTTGCCACCAAGCTTCTCGGCAATCGCCCGCACTTCAGAAGGGTCGCTAGTTACTTCGCCTCCCGGCACAGGTACGCCGAATCTGGAAAGCAGGTCTTTCGATTGATACTCGTGAAGCTTCATGGAGGGCTAAAGCTTACCGCCAGAGTCCCTTCCCAGTAAGCCAACACTATTTCAAGAAGCGATTCAGCGTCACGCGAATTTCTTCAAGCCGCTCTTCTGAGGTCAAAGTCTGGTGGCCGTGGTCAGGGTCCTGGCCGTAAACGCAACTCTCCAAATGCATAGAGAGCATCTGTAAACCGAACTGGTCCAGCGCGGCGCGCAACGCCGAAACCTGGGTGAGGATGTCCACGCAGTAACGCTCCTCGTCCACCATCTTCTGGATGCCGTTAACCTGGCCCGCCATTCTGGCAAGCCTCTTGGCCGCGTCGACTTTTACAGATTCTTTCATAGGGTTTGCGCAATGGGTGTTATGTGACGCCCACATAAAGATACACGAACCAGCGTGCCTTCATCGCTTATGAAGCTTTTCCACCCTCAATGCCCTGGGAAAAATACCAATACATAGAATGGAATGCCACGAGTCATAAAAGCAGAAAACCTGTCGGTCCGTTATCGGACTAAGAAGGGCACTTGGAACGAAGCGGTCCGAGGACTGTCCTTCGAAGTAGAACAAGGCGAGGTCGTGGGTTTCCTCGGACCAAATGGCGCCGGGAAAAGCTCCACGCTAAAGGCGCTTATGGGATTTGTCGAGCCTTCTGGCGGCTCATGCGAGGTGGTCGGCCTTCCAGCTGGCTCACTAGAGGCCAAGAGCAAGACCGGCTATCTGCCCGAAGTCGCGATGTACTATCCGTTCCTCACGCCCCTCGAGACGCTCACACTTTACGGCGAGCTCCAGGGCCTCTACGGCCAATCTCTGCGAGTTGAAGCAGAGCACCTATTAGAGCTCGTCGGCCTCACTGCCGCCCAGCGAAAGCAAAATCGAACGCTAAGCAAGGGCATGCTCCAACGAGTTGGAATCGCACAAGCTTTGCTCGGATCACCGGAATTACTCGTTCTCGACGAAGTCACTAGCGGCCTCGACCCAGTCGGACGACGCGAGCTAAGAACCCTCCTCAAGGAGCGACAGAAGCATGGCTGCACTCTCTTCTTCTCAAGCCACGAATTAAGTGAAGTCGAAATGCTCTGCGACCGCATCCTAGTTATCGACAAGGGCGTGCTCGTTGAAGAGCGACAGATGGAAGAGCTAAAGAACGACCTGAAGCAATACGCAATCACCTATTCCGGCGGCGCCTCAATGATCGGCCTCAGCGAAGAATGGTCCGAGGTTGAACCAGGCATCTTTCAAGCCAAATTCAGATCAAAGAAGGGACTCATGGCTGGAATCGAACGCGTGAACGAAAGCAACGCCAAGGTCTTAGACCTTATCGCCGAAGAAGGCTCACTAGAAGACTACTTCGTACAGGCCATCTCCGGGAGGGCAGCATGAAGTTTCGAATTTACAAGGCGCTTGCCCGCGGCGTTCTCCTTGAGACCATTCGCCGCAAAGACTTGTGGGTCGTAGCCATCCTCGGTTTTCTCATCATGGTCGCCGCCGGCGGCCTCGGCCTCTACGGCATGCAGGGCCTAGAGTCCTTCGCCAAAGACCTTGCCGTCAGCGTGCTAGGCCTGTTCACCACGATCCTAGCGGTCATGAACTCAAGCCGACTCCTGCCCGAGGAGATCAAGCAGAGAACGCTTTATCCCTTGCTTGCAAGACCCATCAGCCGCATGGACTTGCTCATTGGCAAATACTTGGGCGCTGTCCTAGCCACTTGGATCGCCTTCGCCATCCTCTCAATAACAACCGCGCTGGCCCTTGTCATCTTCGGCGTTCATTTCGAGCTGATCATGGTCCAGTACCTCTTCGCCAAAATGCTCGGTCTGGCCGTCCTATGCGCTGTCACGCTCTCCTTCAGCCTGTACCTAACTCCAGCCGCAGCCGCGACCTTAAGCTTCATCCTCGCCTTCGGCTCAACCATGATTATCCGGGCTCTGGTCCTTGCAAACGACGGCGCCTCGCCTGCAACGGCTTGGCTTTTCAAAGGCATCAACGCCTTCATCCCGCAATATGGGCTCTTCGATTTCGGTGGCCGCGTGGCCAACATCGGCTGGGCTCCGGTACCGCTTTGGGTCCTGGGCTCTCTGGTTGTCTATGCAGCTGTCTATAGCGCCGCATCGCTAGCCGTCGCCTGGGTTGGCTTCAGGAAGAAGGCTATATGAAGGCAAAGCTAGGAGTCTCGCTTTCGCTTCTCGCGCTGCTTTGCGTCGGCTGGCAAATGCCGGGCGTTGCTAAACAGATTGGCGACACCTCCAAGCCCGCCGGACTTGACGCCCACGAAACTCACGCTTCCGTTTCACTTCTCGGCCAAGTTCGCACCAATTTATCCTCCTGGCTTTGGCTGAAATCCGATCTCTACCTTCACAACGGCGTGGAAATGCGACCGCTTACCGAGGACGAGAAGAAAAGAGGAGTGCAAGTCCAAGCCCCGGCCGACGACGGCCATGAGCAAATTCACGCCGAAAGCGAGGTCACAATCGTGCCCGCAAAGGAAAGCGATTTTCGAGGTTGGTTCGGTGACTTAGACCGCGCCACCAATGCGTACAAGGACATGCAACACCACACGCATAACGATCCCATGGCCGCGCTACCGCTCTTTCGTTTGATGACCTGGCTGGACCCCCAGTTCACGCCGGGCTGGACCACAGGCGCGACCATCATCGCGCGTGACACAAGCAAGCGAGGCACCTACGATGCCCTCAACTTCCTTGCCGACGGCCTGCGCGCAAACCCCGATAGCGTGGAAGTCTTAGTCGAGATCGGATACCTCCACCTAACTCGTCGTGGCGACAAGCAAGTGGCCGCAGAATATTTTGAAAAGGCGCGTGGCGCGGGCCAAATGAACGTCAAGACCCTTGACGAAGACGAACGAGATGCCTTCGAGCAGTCCTATCGATGGCTTGCCCTTTGTTATCGCGACTTAGACCAACATGAGGCAATGAGAGGCATTCTAGCGGAAGGCTTAGCCGCATTCCCTGATGATCCTGTGCTTGCTCACCTGGAATCTGCGGCCCCCTTGATCCTTACGGAAAAGGGACAAAGAGCTTGGCTTGAGCGAGAGCGTAAGAAGGCAGCCAAGCACTAGCCCTGGCAGAACTTGCAACCAAATACCGCCAATTGCGTGTAAAACGGAATTGATGCGTTGGTCATTAGCCTTCCTATTTGTCGTCCTCGCAACCCTGTGCTCGGCCGAGCCCGTGAAAATCACTTACGCGGTCTCCGGCACGGTCATCGGGACCAATCTTTACGAGGAACAACCAGACGGCAGCTTCACATCGGTTACCGACATCACGGTTATGGGGAAGCGCTTCGTCAGCACTCTAAAGGGAAAGGTGTCCGACGGCAAGCTAACCTCCTTTTCCCTCATTCAAGACATCCCTGGCACCAAGATTTCGGTCGTGATGGACGGCACGAAGGTGACGCAAACTGTCGGCCAAACGATCACCGTGCACGAGGTGACAGAGCCCTACGTCGCGCTCTACGCCAACAATCATCCTCAACTGGCCAAGAGCATCCTGAAGGCCATGAAGGCAGATGTTCCAGACGCCCAACCTATCACCATGTTAGCGATTGACGGGGGCCGGGTCACCACAGTTAAGGCTAAATTCATAGCCAGCCAACCTTGGAGCAAGAACGGTGAGTTCCTCCCGGTCAAGCGGGTCGAAGTCGATCTTGGCGTGGCCAAGATTCAGTTTGCCTATGATGAAGACGGCAATGTCCTTGGCGAATCTGTACCCATACAGAAGATGGTAGCCACGGTTGAAGGTGGTGCGGCTCTCTTTGAAGATCCGCTAGCGAAATACCCTGAGCTAAGCCAACCTACTTTCACAGTCAAAACGGAAATCGGCATCGGAATCCGCATGCACGACGGCGTCACCCTCGTGCATGACATGATCCGTCCGGTCGACGCTGGCAAATACCCTGTGATCCTCTCCCGCACTCCCTACGGCAAGGCGGGCGCTCAACTCGAGGGCGAATTCTATGCCCGCCGCGGCTATATCTATATCACACAGGACTGTCGGGGCAGGGAAGCCAGTAACGGCAACTGGGATCCCTTTGTCAACGAGCGTAAAGATGGCTTCGACACCATTGAGTGGATCAGCAAGCAGCCGTGGTGCAATGGAAGCGTGGGCATGATCGGCGGAAGCTATGGCGGCTACGTCCAGTGGGCGGCGGCGGTGGAACGTCCAGCAGCGCTGAAGTGCATCATCCCGCAAGTGTCTCCACCCGATGCTTTCACCAACCTGCCTTACGATAACGGCGTCCCCATGCTTTGGAGCGGCCTATGGTGG
>JBBQMJ010000295.1:0-4951 GCA_038328815.1 Fimbriimonadales bacterium
GACGCCGTGCAGGAAACGCTTGTGAAGGCGTTCCGCGCGATCAAGGACTTTGACCCTGAGAGGCCTCTGCGCCCTTGGCTCTGCCGCATCTGCAGCAACTGCTGTGTGGATGCGGTCAGGAACCGACGGCGCGATGGTGACTCGCTTGATGCTCACGAATACTCGCTTGCGACGGGGGACGCTATTGACGAGAAAGCAGAAGACAGCATCGAGCGAAGCGAAGTGATCGCAGCAGTTGGAAGACTGCCAGAAAACTATCGCCGAATCATTTTCATGCGCCATTTTAAGCACATGGACGTCAACGAGATTGCTCATGCCTTGGGCAAACCAGAAGGAACCATCAAGAGCTGGCTGTTCCGAGCCCGCGCCATGTTGAAAAAGGACCTTCAGGTTGCCTTTGGCTGACTGAACGATCAAGCGGCCTAAGTGCAGGGGCTCCCAGATATGGGAGCCCCTTTTTACGTGCCCGAGCCCCACGGTTGGTGGCCAATGGCTGATTCCTTGCTGTCTTCGTCGCAATGGACTGATTTTCTGCCGGCAATCTCACTGATTTTTGGGATTTTGCGAACCGACAATTCTGCTGGTCGTCATGAAAACACAGGTCGGAAAATTGTCACTTAAATCGGTTCAGCGTCTCGTTTACAAATTCATGTTTATGAGCCCAATTCTATTAATTGGGGGAATTGGCGTGAATGCTCGGGTATCTAGCGATCCGTTTGAGCCCATTGGATACACGCCGATCGGCCAACAGCGAATTCTTGCCTACCGAGATTTAGTCGGCGAGACCATGGCAAACGTTGGTCTCAAGACGACACCTGCGGTTGCGATCTCTCTTTCTGATAAATGGCTGGCAAGCTACAAGGCTGGAAACCTGCAGCCGATCTATGCGGCATCGGAAGACGACTCTATTCAAGACGGCATTCGTGGGGAAATATTTCAGTCCGTAACCGGGCTTGACGACGCTCTATTTCGACATGCAAAAAGAGCTGCGGCCAAAGGCGATATTGCGGATTCCAAAGTTCTCCTGATCCATGCTTTGGAATTGGCGGAAATCGTCAAGTACTCCGACTTCACCAGTCTAAACATGCTCCGGATGGATCAGACTCGGGCACTCAAGAAGCTCAACAGTCTCAAGGTGGCGTCTGCAGCCGACCGCCACGAGATTGCCAATCACCTAAAGACGCTCTTGGCTAATCAGCGTTCGCTTGATGGCCTGGCAGTTATTGTTCGGGAGCAGTACTCGCAAAGTCAAGCAAAGGCCGGACTTGAGCCGGTAAGCATTGAGGACCCGCTAGCCAACGCCGAAGGTCGCGATTTGCGCTCAAATAATCAAGTGTTCTTGGTAAGCCAGAACGACGCAATGCCTGAAGTTCATTCGGCGATCAGGTTCGGCTATCAGTACGAAGAGCAGTTCAAGACGATTCTTGAAAAGAGCATCGTGCAATGGTCCGATTCCGTGCAAGCCGCAACTAAGCCGTCCGTCCAGTAAACTGGGCGCATGGCAACGGCAGTTCGAGGATTTCACGCGCTACGCGTGTATCTCGAAATGATCAAGTTTGAACACTCGATCTTCGCCCTTCCTTTCGCCATGATCGGCATGATGTGGGCGGGCGGCTGGCCAGGATGGACCATCTTTGGATGGATTATCGTCGCGATGGTAAGTTGCCGGAGCGCGGCGATGGCATTTAATCGTATTGCCGACAGGCAGATCGACGCTTTGAATCCGCGGACTAGGATGCGTGCGATTCCGGCAGGGATTCTGCAGCTAAAGCAGGTCAACCTATTTTTCTTTGCAAGCTGCTTATTGTTCTTTCTTTCAGCCTGGATGCTTAACCCATTGGCGCTGATGCTAAGCCCCGTCGCGCTTGGAGTCACGCTGTTCTATTCCTTGACAAAGCGCTTTACGCCTCTTTGCCACTTCTTTCTGGGTCTATCCCTTGGCGTTGCGCCTGCGGCTGCGTGGATCGCTTCGTCGGGAAAGCTCTCGCCTGTCATCTTGCCCATCACCGGCGCTGTGCTGTTCTGGACTGCTGGATTCGACATCATCTATGCCCTGCAGGACGTTGAGTTTGATCGTGGAAATGGGCTGCGTTCACTTCCCGAGACGATAGGGGTCAGGAATGCTCTTCGTGTGAGCCGGGCTTGCCACATCCTTGCCGTCGTTCTGTTGGCGCTTGGCGGTGTGATGATGCACACGGGACCGATCTACTTTGGCGGCGTGGTGTTTGTGGCAGCGCTGCTGGGCTATGAGCAAAGCTTGGTGAAGCCAAACGATCTCAGCCGCGTCAATCTGGCATTCTTCACCCTGAACGGGTTTGTGTCCCTTGGCCTGTTCGTGTTTGCCTTGGCAGACCGTGTTGCGGCGCGTCTGTAAAATTCGACAAGGCTCTCACAGGTACGCTTCCCGAGTGGCATCGCAAACCCTTGGGCGCACCAACACGGCCTACCCGCCAGTGTGGCTGAGCCTTGGAGTGCCGACCGAGGCCGAATCCATTCCTGGGTTCATCGAGGCAGCTATAGGCGCAAGCACGGTGCTTGATGTCTCCGTCCAACCAGCTTTGTGGGGTGGCAGGTTGCGACACGAAAGTTGCCCGTTGCTTGTTTCAGGGGGCATGGACATTGAGAGGGCCACTGATCAGAGGCATGCGGCAGATCTAATTCAAGCGGAGATGCTGCAAATCCTAAGCGCCCTTGGCCACGACCGTATCGAGTTCTATTGCCTCAAGCTTCGTCGGGCTCTGGAGGAATTTCAGCTTGCCGGCGCCTTCGAGGCCCTTGAATCGGCACGGCAGGATTCGCATATTAGGCACCTGGGGCTCTGGATTGCAGGACCCGCTTACGCCATTCTTCCCTCGTGGCAGTTTCATGACGCCTTTGAGGCCGTAGTCGTCTCGAGCGTGGATATTGCCACCGTCGCACCTTTCGCTGCTGACCGACGCGTGGGGGTGATTGAGGCTGGACCTTTGAGGCAGGCATCTGATGTTTGGCTCGCGCCGGTGCGCTCCGTTGAAGAGATTAATACGGCGATGGCGCAAGCAATGGGGGCATTGGCTTGAACGAAGCCGATTTCAATCTTTATCTTCTGTGCGTGATGGGAGTCGCCGTCGCGATTGCCATATTCAACATCGTGCGCATGAAACAGCGCGGACGTCGAGCGCTCTTCATGGCGGCGGCCGCAATAATGTTCGCCGTGGACGTCGAACTGTATCGAGTTAAGGCTGCTCCGGCAATCCTTGTTGGAGTCGGAGTCATAATCTTCGCCAGTCTCGTCGGCGATGCCTTCATGAAATTCTCTGCAAATCACCAGTCCAAGGAAGTCCGTAAATGAGGATCGGTATTGTGGGCCTGGGTATGGCGGGCCTTCGCGCGGCAAACCTACTTGAACGTGCTGGCGCGGATGTTCACATCTATGAGGCTCGAGGACGGCCAGGTGGACGGCTACACACCATCGACGAAGGCAACGGCGCGATTTACGAAGCAGGTGGCGAATGGATTGACGCGGATCACCACCGCGTTCTTAGCCTCATCCGCGAATATGGCTTGGAGCCTGAGCCAAAAGCGGCCTGGCCCGGCAAGGTAGTCCACAAGGGCAAGGAATCTACGGAGGCTTCCCTTTGGAACGATGCGCTGGAAGATGATTTGCGGGTGGAGGCGGCGGCTCGAGAGATGTGTCGCGAATTGACTGAGCCCCCTTGGAAAAACACTCAGGCCAAGGAATTCGATGAGCGGAATCTTGACCAATTCTTTCGGGAGCACACGCAGAGCGAACGCGGCCTGTGGTGGGTAAGCGCGAAATACCGATCTGATGAGGGTGACGATCCTGAGCGCATTGGCCTGCTGGGCTGGCTTGCCGGATATCTGCATTACCTAGAGCGAGATGGCGACGTGATGAGCGCTTACCGCATCCCGAAGGGGTCGCGCGCACTTTGCGAGCAAATGCTTACTTCCCTTCGCGCCGAGGCGCACTTTGGGAAGGTCTTGCGACGTGTGCGACAAACATCGAAAGACGTCACGCTTGTATTTGAGGACGGCCAAGCGACAGTTGACAGGGTGATATTGACGCTACCACCTCCGGCTCTTGAGCGGGTTGTGTTTGAGCCTGCGCTGACCGTTCACAAGCGTTGCGCGGTGGAAGCATGCCGGATGAGCCGGGCGATTAAGATTTGTTGGGAGTTTGAAGAGGCTTGGTGGAAAGATCAAGGCTGGGGTGGAAACATGAATTGCGATGGTCCTCTGCAGCAAACGTGGGATGGTTCACTGGGCACTGCTCCGATCCTTACTGCCTATGTCTGCGGCCGAGAGGCAACTGAATGGATTCAACTTGGCGACCCTGTCCGGGCTGGAGTCTATGAACTTTCACGCATCCACCCGGAAGCGTCCAAGACTTTTAAACGAGGCTGGATTCACGACTGGATCACCGACCCTTATTCGCAGGGTGCGTTCTCGCAACTTGCGCCCGGTTATGTGCTTGAGCATATGGCTCACATCGCACCCGCGGAAGGTCGGATTCACTTTGCGGGGGAGCATACGGGGATGTACACGGGCTTTATTGAAGGCGCTTTGGAAAGCGCCGAACGAGTAACGTCCGAGGTTCTTGATGCCTAGGCTCCTGACTAACTTCCATTGGGCTTATACGGGTGAGGCCCAAGAAATGCTTATTGACGCTGGTCGCGTCGTCTGGCGCGAACCCCGTAGCCAGGTTCATGCTGGCGCTCTGCAAGGAGATGTCGAAGACCTGGGTGGCAGACACCTAATGCCTGCCTACATCGATTCACACTGCCATATATTGCCGACTGGCTTGGACCTAAAGAAGCTGCACTTGGGCCCTTGTTCAAGCCGAGAGGATGTTCTGGAGATGGTCCGCGAGCGCCTTGATGGCCTTCCCGACCATCAATGGCTTCTAGCGGTTCATTACGACCAGACCAAGTTCTCTGACGGCGAGCACCTGACG
>JBBQMJ010000296.1:0-4947 GCA_038328815.1 Fimbriimonadales bacterium
AGCCGGGTCGAAGGACGAAAGCCGGGTCGAAGGACGAAAGCCGGGTCGAAGGACGAAAGCCGGGTCGAAGGACGAAGGCTTCGTTTCGGATGTCGATTACAGTTTCGACCGGCGCGTAGCCGGAAACGTGAGGTGGCTCCAAGGGTTTGGTCTTGGGGTGTCTGGTGCGGATCGCCTGATCCGGGTCTCGGTTTCGATTCAAATAGATGGCTTCATGCCGTTCCGGAGACCCTGGAAGGGTCATAGATGATAGCCCGGGGTCAAAGACCCCGGGTGTCGATCACGACGGGAAGCACCCTGGAAGGGTGCCAGAATGGCTCATGGCTTCGACGTACCTTAGTCTTAACGTACATATCATCTTTGCGACAAAGGATCGAGTGCTGAGCATTGATGAGCGATGGAGAGGAGATTTCCATTCGTATGTCGCAGGCACGGTGCGTGGTCTCGGCGCCAACCCAATTGCGGTTGGGGGCGTTGGCGACCATGTGCATATTCTTGCTGGGCTAAGGGCAACGCATTGTGTCGCTGACGTGGTCCGCGAGGTTAAGAAGGCGTCGTCGGTATGGGCCGCCGAGCGTCAAAGTGGCTTTGCGTGGCAAGCAGGGTATGGAGCCTTTTCCGTGAGTCAAGACGCCGTCGCCACCGTTGCAGCCTATATTGGCCGACAAGAGGAGCACCATAAAAGGATTTCGTCCGCAGAGGAATTGATGGCGTTGCTGGCAGAGTTCGAAGTCAGTTATGACAATCGTTTCTTCGAATAGGTCTGGCACCCCCCAGGGTGCGGGCACGCGTTTGGCCTTCCCGGGGTCTTTTGACCCCGGGCTACCCCTCCGGGGTCGAGGGAATGTGTCGTCGAAGGTGGGACCACAAATGATTCTATTGAGGGGCACCGACCCCCAAGGTATCGCTTATTCACGGGATACTTTCTAGCTACCTCCTCGTCTTCAAGACCCTGGAAGGGTCAAAGATAATAGCCCTGGGTCAAAGACCAGGAAAAGCGATACGCGGCTTTCTAGCTAACCTCCTCGCCTTCAAGACCCTGGAAGGGTCAAAGATAATAGCCCTGGGTCAAAGACCCAGGGAAAGCGATACGCGGCATCCGCACCCTGGAGGGGTGCCAGGTTGAGCACGTGAACTGCTACGCCAGACTGCGCCAAATCCACCAACTCACACCGCGCCTCACAGCGACGGTCGAAGGTATAATCTTCGCTAATTGCGTCCCGGAGTCGGGACCCTAATTTTCAACAAGCCTTGTGGAGGAAACCGTTTAGCATGCCTGGTGTTGGCAAAATCATTCAAGTTTTGGGTCCCGTCGTCGACGTGCGCTTCGAGACCGACTCGCTTCCCGCAATTTACAACGCGATCGAGGTCAAGTACCCGGACCGCGGCATCGACATGACCTGCGAAGTAGCGCAGCACCTGGGAGACGATGTCGTTCGCACGATCGCCCTCAGCACCACCGATGGCCTCGTCCGCGGAATGGATGCCACCGACACCGGATCGGCGATCACCGTTCCTGTCGGCGACGAAACCCTTGGCCGAGTGTTTAACCTTCTTGGCAAGCCCATCGACAATGGCCCCGCACTTAAGACCACGCGGCGAATGCCCATCCACCGCCAGCCCCCGACTTTTGAAGAGCAGTCGACCAAAGTCGAACTCTTGCAGACCGGTCTGAAAGTCGTCGACCTCATGATTCCGTTCAACAAGGGCGGAAAGATTGGTCTCTTTGGAGGAGCCGGTCTCGGCAAGACGGTTCTTATCCAGGAGCTCATCCGAAACATCGCTGTTGAAGCATCGGGCGTTTCGGTATTTGCCGGCGTCGGCGAGCGCACCCGCGAAGGCAACGACCTTTGGCTGGAAATGAAGGAAGCCGAGTTTAAGGATAACGAGGGCAACATCGCTCACGTTATCGACAAAACGGCCATGGTCTTCGGCCAGATGAATGAGCCGCCTGGCGCTCGACTCCGAGTTGCTCTAACCGCTCTCACAATGGCGGAGTACTTCCGCGACGAAGTAGGAACGGACGTTCTGATCTTCGTCGACAACGTTTTCCGATTCGTCCAAGCAGGCTCCGAGGTTTCGGCACTTCTGGGACGAATGCCCAGCGCCGTCGGCTACCAGCCAACACTCGCTACTGAAATGGGCTTCCTCCAGGAGCGCATTACGTCCACCAACAAGGGATCGGTAACTTCGGTGCAGGCGGTTTACGTTCCCGCAGACGACCCTTCCGACCCCGCGCCAGCAACGACGTTCGCTCACCTTGACGCTTACGTTTATCTGGATCGCGGCATCGCTTCGAAGGGTCTGTACCCAGCTGTTGATCCGCTGGCTTCCACTTCCAAGAACCTTGACCCACGCGTGGTTGGCGCCGAGCACTATAAGGTCGCTCGTCAGGTGCAGGTCACGCTTCAGCGCTATAAAGAACTGCAGGACATCATCGCGATCCTTGGTATCGACGAGCTTTCGGACGACGACAAGCAGCTAGTAGCCCGCGCCCGAAAGATCGAGCGCTACCTCTCGCAGCCGAACTTCGTTGCCGAGCAGTTCACCGGCAACCCCGGCCGATACGTCCCGGTAGACGAGACGGTCGCCGCATTCAAGGAAATCGTCGACGGAAACCTCGACCACTACCCAGAGCAGGCATTCCTGTACTGCGGCGGTCTGGACGACGTCCACGAGAAGGCCAAGAAGCTCATGGCGGTTGGCGTCTAAGTCATGGCAGACCTAATGCTCGCTGTAGTAGCTCCGGACCGCTCGGTTGTTGAAGAGCCGGTGCAGTCAGTGATGATGCCCGGCGTTGAAGGCTACTTCGGGGTCCTTGTCGGCCATATGCCGCTGATAGCGGCATTGAAGCCTGGCCTGTTGGAGTATCTGGACAAAAGCAACGTGCGGCACCATGTGGCAATTAGCGGTGGCTTCGCCGAGGTCACTGCCGACAAGTTGACCATTCTGGCTGATGCGGCTGAACTGGCTAAAGAGATCGACGTTTCTCGAGCAGAGAAGGCGCTTGACCAAGCGCGCAGGGCTCTGAAGGGCGAGCTTACTGGCATCACTTCAGAAGAAGCGACAGCCGAGCTTGAGCGCGCCATGAACCGCATCAACGCAGCAAAGATTGGTTAATCCGCTTTGAAAGGCTCCTCTCGATTTCGAGAGGAGCCCTTCTTTGTTTTGCATCTAAGTCGTTAGGCGCCCGAACGTAAATTGGAGGCGTCCGGGAACGCCCAAAAACACGGACTGTTTCACTGTGCCGCCTATCTTCAGATGGTCATCCCGACCGTAGCAATAAAAAGCGAAGTGGAGGGACCGGTTTTGGTCACGCCGCGCTCCGGTAAGAACGCCGTGCTTGCGATCACGGTCCCTCGAGTCAACTCGGGATGACGCCGTCTATAGCCACTAAGCACCCAATGAAACTGCCTCAAACCAACCGGTGCCTATCCGCAGGCCCATCACCTCGCGTCAGCGAATCTTGTCGTTCGATCTCATGACGAGAAAGCGCTGGCTTGAGAAAGTTTGCCCCAAACCGAATAATTGGGTTGGAGCATTCCTTGAGGCCTATTCAGTTGTGGGAGAAGGAAACGGGTGGGCTCACCGTCGAGCCCACTCCTCTAATTGACGTCGATGGCATCCTTGCCAAGCTGGAATGCGTCAACCCCACCGGCAGCATCAAGGACCGAATTGCCCTTTACATCCTTCGCAAGAGTGAAGCTCTTGGGCTCTTGAAGCCCGGCATGCGCATTGTGGAAGCAACAAGCGGCAACACGGGCATCGCCATGGCCTACTACGGGCGCAAGTTGGGTTACTCGGTGACAATCATCATGCCCGAGCATATGACTGACGAGCGCAAGAAAATCATCAAGTCCCTGGGCGCCGACCTTATCCTTTGTTCCCAAGAAGGCAGCTTTGCCGAAGCCGCGAGCATTCGGGATTCGATGGCGGCAGCGGACTCAAACTTATTCAGCACGGACCAGTTCAGTAACCCCCTAAACGTTGAGTGCCACAAGCTTACGACCGGGCAAGAACTAATCAACCAAGCGGGGCTTAAGATCGATGCCTTTGTCGCCGGCGTTGGAACCGGTGGCACGCTCATCGGAATTGGACAGGCGCTTAAAGAGCGTTGGCCAGATGCCCATATAGCTGCCGTGGAGCCTACAGAGTCGGCGGTGATGGCAGGTGGCCCGGGTGGCCCTCACATCATCTTTGGCATCGGGGACGGGTTCATTCCAGATATTGCCAGCGATGGAAAGGGCGGCGTCAATCCGTTGGTTGATGAGGTTATCGCGATCTCATCTCAGGATGCCCTGGAAGCCGCCGAGGACTTGGGAGTGCGGCATAAGCTGTGCGTTGGGATATCGTCGGGTGCAAACTTCCTGGCTGCGAAAAGGCTTCAAAAGCGCTTTCCGATCGTTGCGACAGTGTTTGCCGATGGCGCTCTGAAGTATCAGAGCCACGGCCTAGACCTTCGGGCGCGGGAAACGTGCCTTTTTGCCGAGCAGTGCCGGCGATCGGTGATCAACGACAAGTGCGGTTCATTGACCCTGTAAGGATCTAGGCATTTTCGGTCAGGCCTTGATCTTCATTTCGACGCTGATGAGATGAACTGGCGTATCGCCAACATTCTCAAACGAATGCGGTGGCAACGGCGCGGACCAAATCGCCTGGCCCGCTGACAGCACGACATTCCGCTGCTTGGAATCCAGAAGGACCTCGCCCTTGTCGTCCCGCCGAATGAAATGGCTCCCGGACAGGATGTAATTCGTGCACGGCCAGCAGTGGGTGTGGATTGGCGTCCTTTGCCCTGGCTCTATCCTTGTCTCCAGCACTCGCACGAACTCGTTTTCCATTAGGAGCTTGTGCTGTTCGGGGGCGGCGATGAGTGCGTCGAGCTCGGGCGCCCAGATTTCAGGGGAAACGGCCATTGGCGGATTATAACGCTAGAACGGGATTGCG
>JBBQMJ010000297.1:0-4942 GCA_038328815.1 Fimbriimonadales bacterium
GTCTTCCATCGCTCGAAGCTGGAACTGCCCACGAAGAGGATTTGTCCTTTGGCGGGCGGGGCTTGACGGTCTGCCTTAATGAACGCTTGGATTTCGTCATAGAAGGGTGGCTTGGCTTGGTAGAGGCCAAGACTCACGGTCAGCAGAGCAATGAGAGGGGAGACTGCAAACATTGTTTGATAGTCTACTGGCGTAAAGGGGTGGGCAAGAATTCAAGAGCATTATCGTAGTCCTTAGGCCAGTTTTCTCTTAGCTCGGAGATTGCCGTCTCAAGCATCATTCTTGCCACTTGGATTATTGCCGAACGTTCCGGAGCCCTCAACTCTTCTGACGCATAGGGGGAGTGCCCCACTCCCCTAAACGCGTGCTTTTCGAGCCTAGCTTCTTCGGCGCCGGGCGACGGCGAGGACGCCCAAGCCGAGCGCGGCGAAGGCGGCGGGCTCGGGGACTGCGGCGGGGCCGTATTTATAGCCGCTGACGCTGGTGAACCCGCCCGATCCCAACTCCCCGAACTCTCCCTGTTGGATAACCGTGTAGGCCGAGTGGCCGTAATCGATGAACATCGTCCCGCCTCCGTGGCATTCTGCCTCGAGATCCATCTGGCCGTAAATATCGAGCACTTCGCCCGCATTGAGGAACGTGCTGAATTTGTTGCCGTCCGCACCGAAGGCGGGCAAACCGTACTGGTCGGATACGAAATCCATGTGCCCTACCGGAAAGTGGCGCACGGTATCGACAACTGACATCGCCCCATTCGCCTTAGCGAAGGTGTGGAATGTGGCATCGTCCTCGCCGGGCGTCGTCTGCGCGCCCCCCGACACGGCCCAACTGAATTGGAAGAAGCCCGAAGCCGCGATGGTGATCTCGTCCACGAATGAGACGGTGGTCTTGAGGTCGCCCGCGCCGTAAATGTCGGAGTCGGTACCGGGAACCTGCGGAGGGACTGCGTGGAAGGAGCTGTTGCCCACTGCGCGCGCCTTCAGGACCCCTGCGGAGGCGTGAGCGGAGCCGGACACCGTCCCCGTGTTGCCGATAAGGCTCGCATAGTAGTCCACGGCGGGCTTAGGCACAAAGTCGAAAGCGTAGTACGACTCGGATGGTAGGTTCTCGCCGGTCGAAAGGTCGTTGTTCGAGGCGAGGGCTCGGAACTCCCCCTTCGCGCCAAACTGAGCGTTGGCGAGGGCGCAGGGTAGAGCGAGGGCGAGGGCGAAGGAGGCGCGAGAATTTAGCACATTCTGGAGTATAAGGACCGTCCGTCTCAACATCGTCTCAAGATCGCGCTAGGACAGATTTCACATCGCAAATCATCTAGCGTAATTATTTGCGCGCCATTAGACGTAACCTCTCGCCCGCCCAAACCCTGCAAATGACACCTTGGCCACCACTCACATTTGAACCTAAAACCGTGGTGCCCGGGGCGGGACTCGAACCCGCACGGCCGTGAAGCCAACGGATTTTAAGTCCGCTGTGTCTACCATTCCACCACCCGGGCCAGGCAGATGGAAAGTATACGCGACGGCGCTTTGCGCGTGAAAGGTGACGTGTCGGATTTCGGAGCAGTGTCCGTTCCGAACCCTTCACCCATCACTTTTCACCTTTCACGCGCGCAAGCCCTTGCGCTCCGGGCGGCAGAGTGCGCATAATGACAAGGTTGTCTTAGGCATGCTTGCGCCAAGATAGCTAGAAGGACTGCCATGGCAAAGAAATCAGAAGCCCGAGAAATTATCCGTGTGGTGTGCACCGAAGACGGAAAGAATTACTACACCACGACCAAGAATAAGCGCAATACGACCGAGAGGCTTGAGCTGATGAAGTACAACCCACGGCTGCGCAAGCACACGCTACACAGAGAGAAGAAGTAATGCCGAACCCCAAACGACGCCATTCCCATCAGCGAACCGCTCTGCGCCGAACGAACTACGTGGCGATTCTGCCTGAGATCACGGTCAACAAGCAGGTCGGCGGCGAGCCGTATCACCTGAACCACAACGCAACACCCGATGGCTATTACAAGGGCCGTCGTCTTCCCGGCTTCAAGGATTAATATCCTCAAGATTTAAGTAGCCCGATGCCATTTGGCGTCGGGCTTTTTTTGTTTGGGGTCAGGCTATGCGATGCCCAGAACGGCGGCACGAGCCATCCCCCGCCTACTCGTGCTTAGTCACATCGCCGGCGGAAAAGCGAAAATCGAAAATCCTAAGTCGGTTCGTCCTGTAAACTGGGACCTCCCGAAACTCCAATGGTCGTCGAACTAGCGGTTGAGAATTTTGCTATTATCGAGCGGGCTCAGCTTACGCTTGGGCCTGGTTTCACGGTGCTTACCGGCGAGACTGGCGCGGGCAAATCGCTCCTGGTTGATGCCATCGAACTTGCCCTTGGCGATCGGGCGGATACCGAATTAGTTAGGGCTGGGGCGACGCGGGCTTCTGTGTCTCTGACCGTTGACCTCACTAACTCAAAGGAACTGAGGGAGAAGTGCACCGAGCTTGGGCTGGCACTTGAGGATGGGCTGCTGTACATCCAGAGGGAAGTGTTCGTCGAGGGAAGGTCCCAGTGCCGGGTTTGCGGGCGGCTTATCCCAGTTTCCAGCCTAAAGTCGCTTGGCGAATTGCTGGTCGATCTCCATGGCCAGCACGATCACCAGAGCCTTTTGAACCCAGACCGCCACGTGGGTTTCTTGGACGCTTGGATCGGTGAACCTGCCGCCGCGCTTTTGGCAAAGGTCGCAGAAGCGTTTGCAAAGGCGGAAGATGTTCGTCGACGACTTGCCGCCCTCAAGACGGGACTTCGAGACCGGGAGCAACGTCTGGACCTTCTCCGTTACCAAGTGCAGGAGATCGAATCAGCCGGCATCAAGCCCGGCGAGATGATTGAACTTGAAATTCAGTTATCCCGGCTTAAGAACGCCGAGAATCTTTCGACGGCGATGCTCTCGGCCCTTGACGCCTTGGCTGATAGGGAAGACAACGCAGAAGGTTTGGTTGGCGGCGCAGTGAGGACTTTGGAGGATGCGGCCAAGCTCGATCCGTCCATCGAGCCTGCCTTGATCCTCATCCGCGAGGCCTACTATGATTTGGAAGAAGGAGCGCGGCAACTTCGCAGCAATGCCGAAAGCCTGGAATCGGACCCGGCGAAGTTAGAAGAGGTTGCAGGCCGAATTGATTTGCTTAAGCGTCTCAGGCGCAAGTACGGAGAAGACGAGGCTGCGGTCTTGGAGTTTTGGGACACCGCGCAACAGGAACTCGAACTGCTTGAAGATGCGGAGGCGAACGCCGAAGGTCTGGAAGAAGCCCTAGCCGCCGCGAATACCGAGCTTGAATCCAAGTCGGCCGAACTTACCAATTTGCGCAAGCAAAAGGCGGAATTGTTCGCCGCCCTTGTAGAAGCTGAGCTGAAAGACCTTGCCATGGAGAAGGCGGTCTTCAAAGTACAGATCGGCGGGAAAGCAATTGACGCTAGCGGCGCGGATAAAGTCGAGTTCTTTTTCTCGGCGAACCAAGGAGAGCCGGCAAAGCCGCTTGCGAAGATTGCAAGCGGCGGTGAAATCTCGCGCGTCATGCTTGCAATCAAGGCAGCACTGGCGGGCAAGGCGGGCGTGCCAACGCTCATCTTCGACGAGGTCGATGCAGGGCTGGGTGGCCGGGCTGCTGCAGTGGTGGCCAAGAAGCTTGAGCAGTTGGCTGTCGAATATCAAATTCTGGTGATCAGCCACCTGCCCCAAATTGCCAGCCGCGCGACTTGCCACTATCGCATCGAGAAGAGTGAAGTTGGGGGCCGTATCCTTACAGGTGTTAGGTTATTAGCACCAGACGAGAGGGTTGAGGAGATTGCGCGGATGCTGGCAGGCGAGAACGTGTCGGAATCAGCCCTTGCAAACGCCCGAGAGCTGCTAGCTGGAGTCTAGTAGCTCCAGTTCCTGATTTCCAAGCCCTTGCAGAACTCGCCAAACGCCTGAAACCGGGACACTGTTTTGACGTGCTCCAAAGCGAACTGGCCGACGGCCTCTTGCGCTGCCACCTTTAGCTTGTCGGCGTCGGTTTCGGGCGCATCGGTAACCATCTTGTCGAGTTCGTGGTGGGGCACCCAGATTCCGCCGCAGTTCAGACACTGCTCCAAGATGACGTCGGCGCGGCCCATATAGCGGTATTTGAGCAGAAGGGTTCCGTCGAAGGGACACGCGAGCTTCTGGGATTCGTCGCAAATAACCTCCGTCGGAGGCGCCGTCATTTCGTCAAGTTCCTTCAGCGAGTCTTCACGCGCGTGCTTGATTTGCCCTAGAGATTCTTCTGAAAACCAGATGCCGCCGGTTCGCGGGCAGACCTGAACGGTCACTCCAAAAATCTGGAGCGGACTGAGCTCTTCTCGTGTGTCGGGCGAAAGTGGCATGGCTTATCGGAAGTTGACGAAGTTCACGGGGAAGTCAAGTTCGAGGCCTTTCACGAATGTGATTACCTTCTGAAGATCATCCTTGCTCTTGCTGCTGACGCGAATTTCCTCGCCCTGGATTTGAGCCTGGACCTTGAAACCCTTGTCCTTAATCTGCTTGATGAGTGGCTTCGCTTTATCCTGGGCGATGCCCGTCTTCAACAGGAGTTTCTGGCGGATTGAAATGCCGGTGCCGTGCTCGATCTTGCCCCAGTCAAGTTGGCGAAAATCGATGCCACGCTTGATCATTTTGGAGATGACGATGTCCTTGAGTTGATCCATCCGGAATTCGTCGTCGGCAATTAAAGTGATGTCTTCCTTCTCGTGAAGAATTTCGGCCATTGTCCCTTTGAAATCATAGCGATTTTCAAGTTCGCGCTGGGCCTGGTCGATGGCGTTCTTCACTTCCATCATGTCCGCGCGGGAGACGATATCAAATGAGGAATCAACCGCTGCCATTTACTTAGTGATCTCCAAGTCTCCGCCTTGGACCAGAAGCACGTAGTGGGCGTCAAAG
>JBBQMJ010000298.1:0-4919 GCA_038328815.1 Fimbriimonadales bacterium
GCTGGATCGCTTGAGGATGCGGTCAAACACGAACGGACGATCAAGGGCTTTGCGGCGGCAAACGAAAGCATTTGGATTGCCCCGTTTAGCGAGGTTGCGACGAGGCTTTCAACATTGCGCGCGGCGCAGGATCTAACGAAATGAAACGACTCCTTATCCTATTGGCCACGCCTTGTGTCCTAGTCGGCTGTTCGCACACTATTCTAAGCAGCTCGAAGCAGCCGGGCGTGGTTGTCGTGCGCAAAGATAAGGAGCTTGCTGATGCTGTCAAGCTAGCTCAAGATGGCCTTCCAAGGTTTATCGCACGCCTAAAGCACCCTGCGGCGGGAGAGCACTTTGCAATCCAGGCTCGCTTTAGGGCGAAGATGAACTTTGAGCATCTCTGGGTCGATCACCTTTCCTTCGATGGCGCTCTGTTCCACGGGAAGCTTGCGGATCAGCCGGTGATTATTCAGCGAATGAATAAGGGCGACGACGTCAATTTTGGAAAGACCACGGTATCTGACTGGCTGATCATTAATGGCGACAAAAGAGAAGGCGGCTTTGCCGAAGCAGTGCTCAAGCAAAAGCAGGGTCAATAGCCCTCTGGGTGTGATCACTGCTGTCAGATCCACTGTAACCGGGTAAACCATTGCGAATGGCACTCGCGCTTATTGCGCTCGGATCGAACGTCGGAGATGCGTCCGCGCACCTTCGCGAAGCCATTGACCTTCTATCACGCGAGATTGATATCGTAGATGTAAGCGAAGCATACGAAACTGAACCCATGTACGTGTTAGACCAACCTAAGTTCCTGAACGCTGCCCTTTCAGGCCGGACGGAATTAGGTCCAATGCGCCTGCTGGGCGTGTTGAAAAGGATAGAAAAAGAAGTTGGCCGAATGACCCGTGAACGATACGGGCCGCGTGAAGTTGACCTTGACCTAATTGCCTATGGCAGCTTGATGTACCAATTTCGAGAACATAAGGACCTAGTGTTAGAGGTTCCCCACCCGCGAACGCCAGAGAGAAGATTCGTCTTGCAACCATTAAGAGACATTGCCCCAACGTTTATGCTTCCAGGCCTCGGACGTGTTGATTCCCTACTTGAAGCAACGAAGGACCAGGAAGCGTCCGTCCAAAGGAGGGTAGATGTCGCATTATCGCTTCACCGCGTTTGACGCCTCCGGGAAGGAGCACGAGGGCACCGTTCAGGCGGCGACCGCCCAAGATGCTGCCAAGCAACTCTCCAGTCAGGGCCTTCGCGTACGCATGATCAAAGAGGCTCAAGCGCCGTCTGGACCAGTTCCGCAAGTCCAGCAGCCACCCGCGCCACGGCCTGTTCAGCAACCGGCAGCTAGGCCGACACAAACCAGGCAACCCGCGCCACAGAATTCCAACCCGAACCAGATCATCCAGACAGCACAGCAGGCGCCCCGCCAGGCGCCATACGCGGCGCAGGTGGTTAATATGCCCGCGCCTGCTCAGCCGAAGGTCTTTCGAACGGCTGTGGGGACGGACAAGGATCGATTCTTCCTCTTCTCCCAAATCTCGTCGGGGTTGCGGGCTGGCATCAATCCAGCGGAATTTTTCAACCAAATTGCCCCGCGCACCAAAGGCATATATCGAGATTCCCTCCAACGGCTTGCCAACTCGGCTACGGAAGGAATACCGATGAGCACGGTGATGAGCCAATACCCCGACCTGTATCCACCCTCAACTGTAGGAGCAATGCGGGCAGGAGAGGTAGGCGGTTTCCTTCCCGAGGCAGCGGAGATGATCGCCCAGCAGGCGGAAAGCGCGCACCGATTCAAGCGTTTCTTTTGGTGGGTGTCAACGGTCGTAATAAGCGGTCTCATTTGCGTTCCCGCGATTTTGATTTTTCGTGCAGCGGTCTTGGCCGCGGCCGATGCCTCCTTACAAAACGGCGGAGGCACGCCCAATGGTGTTATTGCCGACATTCTCCATTCGGCTTGGAAATGGCTCCTTTGGCCCTTTGGCCCGATCACGCTTGCTGTAAGCATCGTTCTTTTTATCGCTTGGCGATACAGTCTGGCAACGGCATCCCGGCCGCTCCGCCATAAGCTGGGGCTGGGATGGCCCGTGTTTGGCAAGCGGGCGAAGATGGAGAGTCTCACCATCTTCTCCTGGACAATGTCCAAGCTGGCAGCCTCCGGCCTGCCTCACCAGCAGGCCTGGGACATGGCCGCTGCCTCTGTGCCGAACCTGGCGATGGAGCAGAAATTGGTTTCGGTCGGCAGACGCGTTGCCAACTCCGAAAAGATCTCGGATGCTGTCCACGCCTCAAATCTGTTCCCTCCAGAATACGCCCCGATGATTGCTACCGCCGAATACACAGGCGATCTTCCCGGCGCCATGGCAGACTTGTCGAAAGCGAGCCGCGGCGAGTTTGAGGCGCAGCAGAATTACGCCAAGCTACGCGGTGGCGGCTGGGGATGCCTTGCCATCGTCGTTACTAGCGGCTTCGTTCTCGCAGTTGCCCTTTGGCTGCTGGATCGAGACCTGCCGCATAAGTTCGCGCCCGAAGCCTTTGGTGAAGAGCAGACTCAAGGCCAACCCTAACCAAGATGCCTAATTTCGACTACACCGCTTTACACGACGACGGACGCACCATCCGAGCCACAGCGATGGGCGAGACGGTAGAGGAGGTCATCCAGGACCTTGCGCTCAAGGGCATGCTCGTCACGAAGATCGGCCCCGCGGTTAGCATTAACGATCCGATTCCGGCGAACTATTCTTCAGAGGCCAATCTCCGGCCTCAGGCAACCCGTGCCTCAGTCCCACAAACAGCACCCTCGGAAGCCCCAAAACCGGTCGCACCTTCAAGCAACCCATACTCGCAGCCCGTGCCCCCAGCGCCAATCCAGCATCTTGAGGAGCCTGAAACCGGCCCATCCGATCAGCGGTCGTATTTCGCAACAAGTGTCGCGGGACCTTTAGTCGGAACGGTGCCTCTCGCTGATCTCCAAATGTTCTTCCGTCAGTTCGGCACGATGCAAAATGCCGGTGTCCCGACGTCGAAGTCGCTTGAGACGCTGTCCAAACAGTCTCGCATCCCAAAGCTCACCAGGATTCTCTTGGAGATGTCAACCGCGACAGAGCAAGGAAGACCAGTTAGCTCGGTCATGCAGCGGTATCCGGAAGTGTTCACTCCCCTCATGGTCAGCCTAACGCGCGCCGGTGAAGAAGGAGGATTTTTGCAGTCCTCTCTGGTTCAAGTTTCCGAGTACATTGCGAGCGAAATCCAGATTCGGAATATGTGGCGGAAGGCAACGCTCTACCCAAAGATTGTCATCGGCGCTTCGATCCTAATTGTCCTCGCTACCAATGCGATCATCGCGTCGCTAGGCAAGACCGGCGGTTTGTCATCCCCGTTAACAACAGCGAGCGTCGTTATTGTCGTTGTGCCGCTCCTCATCGCGGCCTTTCTTTACTTCCGGGTCGGGCTTGCCAACCCACGCGTCAAGTACAACTGGGACCAATTTACGCTCATGGTTCCCTTCGTCGGGCAGACGCTTCAGCAATTTGCGATGGCAAAGTTTGGACGCGCTTTCGGGGCTTTGCACAAGGGAGCAGTGCCTGTTGGCAAGGCCCTTACGCTGGCAGCGGATGCCTGCGGCAACGAGTACATCCGCTCGAAAATTCATCCCGTTGCAAAGAAGCTTGAAGACGGGGACGGCATTGCGGGAACCCTTGCTGAAACCGGCGTGATGTCTCCGATCGTCCTCGACATGCTTCAAACAGGCGAAACGTCAGGCAACATCGACACGATGCTCGAGCGGGCTGCAGAGCACTACGAGCAGGAAGCAACGATGCGCTCAAACCAGTTGGCGGTTACCATGGGGGTGGTCTGCATGGTGGTCGTGGCTATTTACGTTGGTTATATCGTCATCTCGTTCTATACGGGCGGCTTTGCCGCGCCCCTCCAGGATGCCGCCCGGCAAGCCGATGGATTGATTACCTGGTAAATAATCCAGGCTAACGCCCTTAGGCGAATTTGATCATGCGAAAGACCGCCTACCAAATCCTTGGGCTTGCACAAAGCGCCAGTGCGGATGAAATCCGTTCGGCGTATCGCAAGTTGGCGATGAAGCACCACCCGGATCGGTCAGAAGACCCTAAGTCGGTTGAGGTTTTCATTGCAGTCACTGAAGCGTATAACACCCTCAACGATTCCGACAAACGTCGTGTGTATGACAAGAGCCTGACACCCCCTTCACCAGGACCAGAAAGGCGAGCCGCCCCAACACAGGCCAGGCCACAAAACAATCGCCAAGCGGAAATGCAGCGAACGATGGTCGCGACGGAGGTCATGCGCCTCTCGACCATGTTTTCTCGCGGGCAGTACGGCAGCGCGGAAACCCTTGCGCGACGAATCGTCAAGATTGACGCAAGCCAACCTGTTCCCTACGCGATTCTTGGCGATGTCGCCCGTTCGCGGGGTGATCTAACGGAAGCGGCAAAGATGTACGCCTACGCCGTCCAGATGGACCCCGGCAACTCAACCTACCAACGCCGTCATGAAGAACTGCTGAACACGGTAGTCGTAGGCGACAACATCGAATTGGCCCAGAAGGGAGTGCCCGCCTTGCTTGTTGGCTTGGGAATGGTGCTACTTGCCGGAATCTATTTGGCTTTGAGCAAAGAGTCGCCGCTGTTTTCCTCTGTCTCCCAGATCTCTTCTTGGACCCTGGGCCTTGTTGGGATGACCTTCCTTTCCGGCGTGATTATCGGGGCTAGCCTTGCTATCGGAGATTGGCTGGATCGCTTCAATACGGCATCCGCGCGCGGCCGGATTGCACCCCAAGTCGCCCTTGCGACCATAGCAATCGTTAGCTTTTGGGTGGCCTCCAGTCTCTACTTCGTGCTCGGCGTCACCCAGACGAACTTCAATGTTTCGACCTCAAGACTTGTCGGCGG
>JBBQMJ010000299.1:0-4913 GCA_038328815.1 Fimbriimonadales bacterium
CGGCAGCGAGGGCTGGCAAGCACGTGCTTGTTGAAAAGCCCATCGACGTCACGCTGCGCGCCGCAAGCGCGTTAGTTCGGGTCGGGCGCGAATCGGGAGTGACGTTGAGCGTCATTTCTCAGCATCGGTTTGCGAAGGATATTCGGGCGTTGCGTGATGCCGCCCAGGCGGGCGACCTTGGCGACTTGCTTGAAGGCGATGCTTATATCAAGTGGTATCGGACGCAAGCCTACTATGACTCCGGTGACTGGAGGGGTACGAAGCGCCTTGATGGCGGCGGCTGTCTGATGAATCAGGGTGTGCATTACGTGGACATGCTGCAGTGGATTATGGGCGGGGTCCGATCAGTGCAAGCTCAGGTGCGAACAGCAGCTCACAATATCGAAGTTGAGGACATTGCCAACGCTCTGATCACATTCAATAATGGCGCCGTCGGAGTCATCCAGGGCTCTACCAGCTATTTCCCCGGCCTTGCTGAGCGACTTGAAATTCACGGAAGTCACGGTTCGGTAATCATCGAGGGCGACCGCTTGAAGGTGATGGAGATCGACCTGGCACATGAGGGAGATGACTCGCCTTACGGACGAGGGGTCACGAAGCAGCCAACTCCGAATTTGCAGAGTGTTCGAACCGGCGAAGAGGGAACGGCTGCCGCGGACCCATCAGCGATTTGGATTGAGCAACATCGACTTCAAATTGAAGACTTTGCACGAGCCATCGTGGACAAGCGGGAGCCATTCATCACCGGCGAAATGGCGCTTGAGCCGCTCAAGGTCATCCTTGCGATCTACCGCTCGTCCCGCAGGGGCGGCGCGGTTGTTGCGGTTTAGCCCAAATACCCGGCGTGAGGTTAGGCCGAACCTCATCCTATAATGTCGGTACCATCATGCGAACAGCTCAAGTGACCATCGTCCCAACTGCCGATACCGAGATCGGGAGAAAATTCGCCGAGGATGGCTATTACATTGCCAAGGGTGTCTTCTCTCCTGATGAGATTCGGCTGCTGGAGAACGATTTTGATCGAATCGTCACTCAGATTCTCTCGAAGGGCGAGGAGGTCAATGCGCGCTGGAGCGGGCCTGAGATGGAAGGACTCGGATCTCAGAAACTCGTAGTGCTCCACACGCACAACGTTCAGCAGTATTCCGCCGTGTGGGCCAAGGCGCTCTTCCAAGATCGCTTTCTCAAGGTCGCGACCGACATCCTTGGGCCCGATGTCGTGCTGCACCATACGAAACTCTTCCAGAAGCCCAGCGAAGAGGGCGCACCTTTCCCGATGCACCAGGACTGGAGTTACTTCCCCACCGTCAACAATTCGATGATGGCGGGGATTATCCATGTTTCGAGCGCTACCGATGAGATGGGATGTTTGAGAGTTTATCCAGGTTCCCACAAACTTGGGCGCGTTGAGAACAGCTCAGGCCAAGCTGAATCCGAGGTACTGAAGCAGTACCCCCTGGAAAATGCCATGCCAGTTGAGGCTGAGCCTGGCGATGTCCTGTTCTTCCACGCGTTTATCATCCACGGATCGATGCAGAATCGTTCTCCTAAGACCCGAAAGACTGTTCTGGTCCAACTTTACGCCGGGAACGACTGCGTGGAAGAAGGAAATGCTCATCCGGACGAACATTTGGTGTTAGCCGGTTGGAACCAATACGCCTCGCGTGAAAGCGCGGGCCAGCAGAAGTAGGATTCCAGCCCTACCGCCTCGCTGCATCAAAGTAGACTCGGCACAATGAGAAAGGCAATCGTCGTTGGGACCGGTAGCATGGGGAGCTATTGGTGCCGGACCCTTAGGGATTGCGACGACGTTGAAGTCGTAGCTTGCGTTGACCGGAACCTTTCATCTGCTGAGAAGGCGGTCGACGAGCATGGTTTCAATGCCTTAGCGACCGACGATCTCGACAAGGCCCTGCGCGAGTGGCCAGCCGACTTCGTCGTTGATGTAACGCCTCCGGATTGCCACCTCGAAGTCTCGGTGAAGGCCATGCAAACTGGGCTGCATGTGATTGGCGAGAAGCCAATGTCGGACTCAATGGAATCGGCCCGAAAGATGGTTGCGGCAAGCGAGAAGACAGGCAAGCTCTACATGGTTAGCCAGAGTCGGCGTTATGACGCGCGGATCGTTGCGTATCGAGAGGCGATTAGGCAGCTGATAGACCTCGGAATTTTGAAGTCGGACTTCTTTATCGGCGCTCATTTCACAGGCTTTCGATTGGAGATGTCGAGTCCGCTCATTCTTGATATGGCTATTCATACGTTTGACGCCGCGCGCTTCTTAACTGAACGCGATGCGGTTTCGGTTTACTGCGAGGCTTACAACCCATCGTGGAGTTGGATGCAGAGTGGTTCCTCCGCGAACGCCCTCTTCGAAATGGAGAGCGGGCTCCGCTACATCTACTGCGGAAGCTGGGTTGCGGATGGGAAGCCTACGTCGTGGGAATCGGAATGGCGCGCACAAGGCGCAAACGGCTCTGCCCGTTGGGACGGAACGGAGGCTCCTGAGCTTGACCTTGTGGACGGCACCGAAGGCTTTATTTTGAAGCATAACACGACCACGTTTGAACCGGCGGCGAACTTTGCATCAAGCATCCATGGGGCTCTTCTAGATTTCCTTCACGCCCTCGACACAGGGGCGACGCCAAATGGCGAATGCCACGACAACATCAAGAGCTTGGCCATGGTGTTTGCGGCTCAAGAATCGGCCAATAGCGGCCATCGCGTAAAACTCGATGAAATCTGAGTTTTGGTATCGCAAAACGGTCCAGAATTAAGGCTCACATGTCACAAACCATTCGCATCGGGACGCTTGTCAGCGGGGGCGCTGGCACCGCAAGCTACATCCGCCAAATCCTTCCCCACGGCTTCGAGAGCTTCTCGATCACTTTCTGGCAAACCTTGGGTGCTACTGACCTGAAGAAGCTGGCCGAGGAAGTAAAGGCTGAGATAGGCGATCGCGATGTGGTCATTAGTTCCCTTGGCATATACGGAAATCCGCTAGAGGGCCGCCCGATCGATAGCGAGACCATAAAGGGGTGGGAAGCGTGCATCGACCACGCACATTTGTTTGGCGCGTCAATCGTTGCTGGCTTTACGGGCAGACTTATTGGAAAATCGATTCCGGACTCGTTGCCCAAGTTTAAGCAGGTTTTCTCAGAACTTGCTAAGCGAGCCGAAGACAAGGGTGTTCAGATCGCCTTTGAAAATTGCGACATGGACGGAACTTGGGCTAGCGGCGATTGGAACATCGCCCACAACCCGACGGCTTGGGAGATGATGTTCAACGAAGTTCCCTCCGACGCCCTTGGACTACAGTGGGAGCCTTGCCATCAAATGGTCAGCCTCATTGACCCTATCCCGCAGCTCCGCAAGTGGGTCAACAAGGTCTATCACGTCCACGGCAAGGATGCGACGATTCACTGGGATACTGTGCGCGAGTACGGAGTACATGGTCCGAAGAAGTTTGCTTACCACCGAACGCCCGGGTTCGGCGATACGAACTGGACGGACGTTATTTCCGAGCTTCGTTGGGGTGGATTCCAGGGCTGCATCGACATAGAGGGTTGGCATGACCCGGTAGATCGTGATGAGCTAGAGATGACCGGTCAAGTTCGCGGATTGAACTACTTGAAAGAGTGCCGCGGCGAGTGGGTTCCAAATCCGATCTAGTACCGGGACCTTTCCACATTGTTATCTGGGCATACAGCGACTTCCATGTGCGGCAGCCTTTTTATACTTTAGGGGACCTGGAACCGGCTTGTACCCGGAACCCTCATCCGTCTGACCGGAGTCAGGCAACTTTTCCCGGATAGGGGGGAGGGACTGGGTCGAAGGGACCGGTTTCTGATCAAAGTGGGCCGCCTCCGTCGTCTAGCTCGATAATTCATAGCCATTTGGCTATATTGTGTAGACTTGAACGAATTTGGTTTCGACAACTCTTGTCTGCTTAATATCTATGCTTGGTTCCAGACGATCTCCTGAGTTCTGGCGATTTGCACCGACTCCGCCCATGGGCTGGAACAGTTGGGACTGCTTTGCCACTACGGTGACCGAGAAGCAGGTGCGTGCCCAAGCCGACGTGATGGCCTCCAAGCTGAAGAGCTTCGGATGGAAGTACATCGTCGTCGATATCCAGTGGTACGAACCACAATCAACAGGCTTTGACTATCGGCCCAACGCGCAACTAGTCACCGATAGCTATGGCAGGCTCTTGCCCGCAACGAATCGATTTCCCAGCGCCAAGGGTGATGCAGGCTTTGCGCCCTTAGCCTCCTACGTTCATAGCCTGGGACTCAAATTTGGCATACATCTGATGCGCGGGATACCGAGGCAGGCCGTGGAATCCAGGGCACCAGTTCTTGGAACTGAGAAGACCGCTACCGACATCGCGGACAAGAACTCGACTTGTCCGTGGAACCCCGACATGTTCGGAGTTGATACGGCCAAGGAGGGCGCCCAGAAATATTACGACGGCGTGTTTCAGCAGTTCGCCAAATGGGGAGTTGATTATGTGAAGGTGGACGATATATCCCGGCCCTATCACAGCTCCGAAATTGAAGCGATACGAAACGCGATCGACAAGACCGGTCGCAAGATCGTATTGAGCCTTTCGCCTGGAGAGACGCCTTTAGATGCGGCTGATCACGTTGCCCACCATGCAAACCTTTGGCGGATTAGCGATGACTTTTGGGACTCGTGGCCGGCGCTCGTTGAGCAATTTGAGCGGTGCCGCAAGTGGAGTCCGGTTAGCGGACCGGGGCATTTCCCCGATGCTGACATGCTGCCCCTTGGCTATGTCCGGTTTGGTGAACCAACTCATTTCACCCATGAAGAGCAGCGCACTATGCTCTCCCTTTGGGCGATATTTCAATCGCCGCTCATGCTAGGTTGCGATCTGACGAAGCTTGACGATT
>JBBQMJ010000300.1:0-4893 GCA_038328815.1 Fimbriimonadales bacterium
CGTTCCGGGAATTGTTTCCATCGCGCATGTGTGCGACTCAGACGCTCAGGTTGGAATCAGCGTGTAGGCGGTGGATGGCTCGTGCCGCCGTAGTGATGCCGCCGGATGTAAGAAGCAATTTCATAAGTGGCTCGCCCGAAAATTCTACCGAACCGCTCAGGAAATGACATCTTCACCGTCGCAAATCGGACGCCTAACCGCGCCCATTGTAGAAGTTCGGCTGCCTGCGCAACTGGAGGCCAAGATGCGCAAAGAGTTCCACGACGATGAATCCTACGCCGCCATACCACCAAGCCAACTGGGGAGGGTGCCATTGCGGAAAGGCCAGCGCAGTCAACAGCATTCCCTGCATCAATAGACAGCCACCGACAAACCAAACTAGAATCCGAAAAGCTCTTTGCGCACCGGAATTCGAAGAAATTCGCTGGCGGAGCCAGCTAAGGTAAAAGACCTCGACCCAATGTCCCCCAAATGTCGGCCACAGCACCAATAAGCTTGCCATGGGCCAATTTGACAAGTGCTGGCTCGAAACCGCCCCACCCACAAGAACCGATAGCAAGACGTTGCGTATCAACGTCTTGCTGATCGGCTCGCGAAAAGGCTGAAGTTCTCGGGTCATTTAGTGAGGCCCCCGCAAAAGCTGCAATGTCTGCTCCTGCTGCGCCTCGGCTTCCAAAGTTCCAGCAACCATAGTTTGACAAAGATACCCAACGTTCAGCCAAGCCCCGCCAGCCCTCTCTTCCGATGTCACCTCTTCGACGCATTTGGGAGGGTCGAACTCCGTTTCGACCCAGCCCAGGCTCGGTTAACAGGCAGTTTCAGTTTGAACTCCTGTCCTCGGGGTCGTCATCCCGACCGGAGCAAAAAGCGAAGTGGAGGAACCGGTTTTGGTCGCGCCGCGCTCTCGATGGAACATCCCGAGTTTCGATCGCGGTCCATCGAAACCCTGTATGACAGCCCACGAGGCTAGTTAAGCATAGGTAATTACTATTCCCCTCTCAACTATCTGGCATATAGGTTAACAAATAGTCTTGTCGCCAAACGTAAAAACGCCCCAGCATTCCAAAGAACGCTGGGGCGTAGCTAGAAACTAACTCTTGATTTCGATGTCAACGCCGCTGGGCAAATCCAGTCGCATCAAAGCATCGATGGTCTTGTTGGTCGGCTCAAGGATATCAATGAGCCGGTTGTGCGTCCGAAGCTCAAAGTGCTCCATGGACTCCTTGTCGATGTGCGGACCGCGGATCACGCAGAACTTACGAATATTCGTAGGTAGCGGGATCGGGCCGGACACCCTTGCACCAGTGCGCTTCGCCGTATCCGTGATCTTCTCGGCCGATTGGTCGATGATCCGGTGATCGTACGCCCGGAGTCTAATTCTTACTTTCATTCCTGCCATAGAGCTTCCTTAAGTTTGAAGCCCCCAGTTCCATCTCTTGGTCTCGGGGGCTTCTATCGTTTCTAGTCTGATATCGTAGTGATCGTTCCGGCGCCTACGGTTCGGCCGCCTTCTCGAATGGCGAACTTCGAACCCTGCTCCATAGCGACGGGCTTACCTTCGATCAGCTCGATTTCCATCGTGATGTTGTCGCCAGGCATAACCATCTCAACACCAGCCGGCAGCGAAAGCGTACCGGTCACGTCAGTCGTGCGGAAGAAGAACTGGGGACGATATCCCGTAACGAACGGGGTATGTCGACCGCCTTCATCCTTAGACAGGACGTAAACCTCTGCCTTGAACTTTCGGTGAGGCTTGATGGAACCGGGCTTGGCTACAACCTGGCCGCGCTCGATCGAGGTTCGATCGACGCCGCGAAGGAGAAGACCGACGTTGTCGCCAGCCTCACAGTAGTCCAAAGTCTTTCGGAACATTTCAACGCCAGTGACAACCGTCTTGCGAGGAGCTTCGCTAAGACCGACGATCTCAACTTCTTCCATCGACTTCAACTGGCCACGCTCAACACGACCCGTAGCAACCGTGCCACGGCCGGTGATCGTGAACACGTCTTCGACAGCCATGAGGAATGGCTTGTCCTTGTCGCGCTCAGGAGTCGGGATGAAGTTGTCAACGCTCTCCATAAGGTCAAGAACAGCCTTGACGTACGGATCAGCCAGGTCAAGAACGCCCTTCTCAAGCTGCTCGATAACCTTAACGGCCGAACCCTTCACGATCGGGGTGTCGTCGCCTGGGAAGCCGTACTTGCTGAGAAGCTCTCGGACTTCCATTTCGACGAGCTCGATCAGTTCAGGATCGTCAACGAGGTCGATCTTGTTGATGAACACGACGATGTGAGGCACACCGACCTGACGGGCAAGCAGGATGTGCTCGCGAGTCTGGGGCATAGGGCCGTCCGTCGCGGACACGACCAGAATAGCGCCGTCCATCTGGGCAGCGCCGGTGATCATGTTCTTGATAAAGTCAGCGTGTCCAGGGCAGTCCACGTGAGCATAGTGTCGCGATTCCGTCTCGTACTCCTGGTGGGAGATGTTGATCGTGATACCGCGAGCCTTCTCTTCCGGTGCATTATCAATCTCAGCATAGTTGACCTTCTTTGCAAGGCCCTTCTGTGCCAAAACGCCCGTAATAGCGGCGGTCAACGACGTCTTGCCGTGGTCGACGTGGCCGATTGTGCCTACGTTGACGTGCGGCTTCTTTCTCTCGAATTTAGCTCTAGCCATGGTGCTCCTTAACGCCCTCCCTGGGACTTCGATACAATTTCTGTTGCGATATTTTGAGGAACTTCCTCATAGTGCGACGGTGTCACGTTCGGCGTCGCACGACCTTGGGTCAGCGAGCGCAGCGTCGTAACATACCCGAACATTTCGGATAGAGGCACGTGAGCGTTGACGATTGTCACGCCGCCCATTGCCGGTTCCATCCCTTCGATTCGGCCTCTTCTGCCGTTGATGTCTCCAACTACGTCACCGACGTTCGTTTCGGGAGTAGTGACCTCAACGTGCATGATCGGCTCCTTAAGAACCGGATTCGCCTTCTTCATCGCTTCCTTGAAAGCAATGTGCCCGGCCTGCTTAAAGGCATTTTCGTTCGAGTCAACCTCGTGGTAGCTTCCTTCGATGAGCGACACCTTCAGGTCAACGACAGGATAACCAGCGAGTACGCCTGAAATCAGACCCTCGCGAATTCCCTTTTCGCATGCTGGGATGTATTCCTTAGGAATCGAACCACCCACGACTTTGTTCTCGAAAACGAAACCTGATCCAGCAGGTAGTGGCTCCATCTCAATCCAGCAGTGGCCGTACTGGCCTGAACCGCCGGTCTGTCTGATAAAGCGGCCCTCAGCCTTGGACTTGATGCGTACCGTCTCTCGGTATGCAACCTGTGGCTTGCCTTGGTTCGCCTGAACTCCGAACTCTCGGTTCAGACGGTCCACTATGATCTCAAGGTGAAGCTCTCCCATGCCAGAAATAATGGTCTGGCCGCTCTCAGCGTCGGTGTAGACGCGGAAAGTAGGATCTTCTTGCGCAAGCTTGTAAAGGCTGCTGCCCAGCTTCTCTTGATCCGCCTTGCTCTTAGGCTCAACTGCGATCTGGATAACTGGCTCAGGAAACTTAATGCTTTCTAGCGCGATCGGATGGGCTTCGTCGCAGACGGAATGCCCCGTGTTAACGTCGCCAAGACCAATTGCTCCGATGATGTCACCCGCAAACGCCTCTTCAAGGTCGTTCCGGTGATTGGCATGCATCTCAAGGATGCGGCCGATTCGCTCGGTTCGGTAGCGGAAGTCGTTTGTCTGCGGATCGCGGTAACAAACCGTAACCGCAGTTCCCTTCTTAAGCTTGCCCGAGTAAATACGCAGGTAAGTGAGACGACCCACGTACTTGTCGCTAGCAATCTTAAACGCAAGAGCAGCAAACGGCTCGCTATCGTCAGGCTTTCGGATGAGGTCTTCCTCGGTGCGAGGGTCAACGCCCTTAACCGAGCCAACGTCAATAGGCGACGGCAGGTAGTCGACGACCGCGTCGATCATAGCCTGAACGCCCTTATTCTTAAATGACGAACCGGAAATAATGGGGACGACCTTGTTGGCGATCGTGCCAGCGCGAAGAGCAGCTTTGATATCCGCTTCGTCAATCTCCTGGCCATCCAGGAAGCGCTCCATAATCGAATCATCGAAGTCCGAAATGGCCTCGATCATCTTCTCACGGTACTCAGCAGCCTGGTCTCGCAGCTCCTCCGGAATCTCGCTGATGACATAGTCCTTGCCGTCGTCCGACGTATAGACCGTTGCCTTCATCGTGATGAGGTCGATATAGCCCTTATACAGCGATTCCGCGCCGATAGGAAGCTGAATGGGTGCGCCGTTCGCGCCAAGGCGATCCTTAATGCGAGCTAGGACCGAATAGAAGTCAGCGCCGAGCCGGTCCATCTTGTTGATGTAAATGACTCGGGGAACGCCGTACTTGTTAGCCTGACGCCATACCGTTTCAGACTGGGGCTGAACGCCACCAACCGCGCAGAACACAGCGACACAACCATCGAGGACACGCAGCGAACGCTCAACTTCTACCGTGAAATCAACGTGTCCTGGAGTGTCAATGATGTTGATCTTGTGCTCAGGCTTGTCTTTATTTGAACCTTTCCAGAAGCAGGTTGTAGCAGCCGAGGTAATGGTGATTCCTCGCTCTTGCTCTTGCTCCATCCAGTCCATCGTAGCGGCGCCTTCGTGGACCTCACCCATCTTGTGCTGCTTTCCTGTATAGAAAAGAATGCGCTCGGTGGTCGTTGTCTTACCTGCGTCAATGTGCGCAGCAATGCCGATATTTCGGACCAGTTCAAGGGGATATGTACGGGGCATGGTGTTCCTTTAAAATCTATAGTGGGCGAACGCTTTATTGGCGTCCGCCATTCGGTGTGTGTCCTCACGCTTCTTG
>JBBQMJ010000301.1:0-4880 GCA_038328815.1 Fimbriimonadales bacterium
CCCTTCCTTCAAGTTCAGAATCCGGGTCTCCTTAATGAGTCCGAATCCATGGTTGTAAACAGTGATTTCATTGGCGTCAGGCGATAAAGTTGCCAACGCTGATGCGAGTGCGATTGTGAAGATCATTGTGAGGTTCCTTTAGCGTGAGGTGCTGTGTCAAGGGTGAACTGTATGCAGAATGCTGGATGCTGGATCCGAGAGGCGTAATCGTGCATTCTGCATACCGAATCCCGCATACATAACCGTCCTCCAGTTTTCACCAGGTCGTCACCACGGTGTACTTAATCGTGCGGGTTTCTCCGGCTTTCAAATTGACGACGTAATCCATGGTCTCGGAGTCCAGCTTTTCAAACGGCATGTTCTTCTCTGTCACCTTCCAACTGCCCCAATGACGTTCGTAAACATGGACAGTGTCGTCAACTTCCTTCCTATTCCGGACGTTGATTTCAAAACTCTCCTCCGAAGTGTCGCTATTGATCATGCGGAAGTTGGTGCGCTTGCGGTCGGCTCTGATGTCAAACGACTGTCCGACGACAAGCGAGAGCTTCTCGTTCTTGGGTGTGTGGTCGATTTGGGCTTCGCCGAGCATTTGCACCGATCCGCTATTGTCGCGCTGATATATCTTGATCTTGCCCTTGGGTAGTGGGATCCCAAGATGGTTCTCCAACGAATTAACGAATTCCAGCCTCACCTGCGGCTTGAGATTGCCCGTTCCCACTTCTCCCTGATTCGGGTAGTAGCTGGTGTATCCCTGCATGGAGTCAATGATCAGCTTGCGGGTGATGCCGATTCCTTTGCCTTCAAGGAGTGATAACTGTTTGGTTTCGTTGTTGCGGATCGTCGCTGGCCGCTGCAGCGTGTAGAGGTGGTATTCGAAAAGCGACTCTTCTTTGAATGGGGCGGAAGAATTCATCGGGGAATCCTCTCGGAGTGCGCCAGCAGTCAGTCTATCGACAACCTCCTGCCTAACTCGGGCAACGTCGCCGGCCAGCAACTTGAGCTTGGCGTCATTGAACGCGACTCCAGATTGGTTATTCAGCGTCACCCAACCCTTTAGGTCGGCCTCGCGCTTGCCATCGAACATAAGAACGTAGTCCGCGTTCCAATTCATTCCTTGGGTCAAATAGCTCAGTTCAATCGTGTTCTGCCCCGCTTTAGCGGCATCAATGTCCCATAAAAGCGTTGGCTTTGAAATGAGGCCGGCGGGGACGCTGGCTACCTCGACCTCACCGGATGGGCTGAGGACAATGCGGCCGTCATCGGTGCGGATAACCATGCCGTTGTAGGTCTGCTGCGAACTGCCGTCGGGGCTGCCGACGATAGAGGTGGGCGAGCTGATGAGAATGCCCTCAAGGACATCCCGCTGATTCCCTATGGTGCGAATGAACTTCACCCTTTGGCCAACCGATTTGTTTAGGATTGCCAGTGGACTGATGAGGTCGTACTGATAGTTCTGCTCTAGAACCGTGAAGCCATCGGGATCGGTAAGGCTCTTGACGCCAACACTGTTCGTTTCAATCATCGAGGCAATGTCCTCGACGGCGACACTCTGGCGGCCCTCTCTCAGGTCCAGCACGCGGGTTTGCTTGATCAGGCCAAATCCTTGGTTGTAAACGGTCACCTCAATAGAACCGGGTGAAGCAAGCACGGCAGCAAGTGCAAGTGAAAAAATCATTCGTTCTCCTTCGTTTAGGCACACTCGACCGCTTAACAAGCGGCAAATCAAACGGTGCCGCATTGTGAGTGTCAGCCTACCAACGTAGGGTTCAAAGATTTTTCAGGCGTGAGAGAATCTGTTACTAACCGCGGCCTTCACAACTGCTTTCTCATCCGCGCTTAGCTCTACTAAAGGCAGCCTAACGCGGTCACAATCGAATCCGTTCAGACTTGTCGCGTATTTAACCGGCACAGGGCTTGGGTAGGCGAACAAAGCCTTGAAGACGGGGAGCAAGCGTTGGTGAATTTTTCGGGCTTCATCTGGCCGGGTCGCGAAGCGGGTAACCATGTCTTTGATCTCCGCGCCTACCACGTGTGCGGCGACGCTGACGATGCCATGTCCGCCGAGGCTCATGATGGGAAGCGTCAGTCCGTCGTCTCCGCTGTAGACCCTGAATCCTTCCGGCACCTTGCTGCAAAGCTCGCTAATCTGAGGCACGTTGCCGCTGGCTTCTTTCACAGCCACGATGTTCTTGATCTGGGCGAGCTCAAGGAGGGTGTCGTTTTCCAAGTTGATCGCTGACCGCGGCTGGATGTTGTAAAGCATCACAGGCAGCGAGGTCTCGGCAGCAATGGCGGCAAAGTGAGCGTATAGGCCCCTCTGTCCAGGCCGGCTGTAATACGGATTCACCAGCATGATGCCGTGTGCACCGCGTCTTTCAGCCTCGTGCGTCATCGAGATGGATTCCTTCGTGTTGTAAGTGCCCGCTCCAAAGATGACGGCAGCGCGATCGCCGACTGCTTCTAGAGTGGTTTCGAGGAGCCGCAGCCTCTCGTCTTCTTCCAGGGTGGGCGATTCGCCGGTTGTGCCGTTAACGACCAATCCGTCGTTCTTCTGCACATCGACCAAATGCGCTGCAATCTTAGCCGCTTCCTTATAATTTACGGCAAGGTCGGCGTCGAACGGCGTTAACATTGCCGTCAACAAAGTGCCCCAGTCACGCGGTGCAAAGAATGAGCCCATGGAGGCTTTAGTTTACTCGGTTGAACAGGTGGTCAAAGGTCAAAGGCAAGGGTCAAGGGTCAAGGGTCAAGGGTCAAGGGTCAAGGGTCAAGTATGGGATTGTGCGTCAACTCTTAAATCTTCCCCTTTTGACACTTGACACTTGACACTTGACACTTGTCATCCGACTCTTCACCCAATAAGCGCCTTGATCTTCGCCACAACTTGCTCGACCGGGATGCCACCGCTCTCAACAATGTGCACGCCCTCGGCAACAGTGAGCGGGCTGTCGTCTCTTGTGATGTCGCGGTGGTCGCGGTTTTCTACTTGCTGACGGACCTCGGCATAAGCTGGCGCGGCGCCTTTTTGCTCCATTTCAAGGTGGCGTCGTTTGGCTCTCTCTTCTAGCGAAGCGGTGAGATAAACGCGCACATCGGCATTAGGAGCAATCACGGTGGTTGCGTCGCGACCCTCTAGGGTTACGCCGCCGTCTTTGACGATAGCCTTTTGGCGGTCTACGAGAACTCGGCGAACCTTTGAATTTGTGCTGAGAGCACTTGCAAGGTCGCCTATTTCCAATGTCCTGATCTCGCCAGTGACATCTTCCCCGTCAAGCAGAACTGGTTGAGGGTCGCCGGTGCCGAACGTGATCGCTGTCGCATCGCCGAGGACGGCCACCTGGTCGGCATCTTCTGCGCCCAGGCCGTGCCGGTGTGCTTTAAGCGCCAAGGCGCGATACATTGCCCCCGTGTCTAAGTAGCGTAATCCCAATTCTTTGGCCAGCGCCTTCGCTACGGTGCTCTTCCCTGCTCCAGCGGGGCCATCGATGGCGATCACGAGGTTAGACAACGCAGAGCCTCCACAGTTCGGATTCGAACATTGGGAAGCTGGTGGCAATGCCTTCCGCTCCGTGGATTTCCGTTGCGCCTTCAGCGATAAGTCCGGCGACGGCGAAGGCCATCGCGATGCGGTGATCGCCTTCTGCATCTAACTCGGCGCCCTCAAGCTTGGTGGGGCCCTTGATCTCAAAACCGTCCTGCTTGGTTACGATGTTGCCTCCCATCGCCCTGAGATTTTCAGCGATGAGCTCGATGCGGTCGCTTTCCTTCACCCGTAACTCAGCAGCATCCCGAATGTACGAGGTGCCCTCACACTGGCTTGCTAGCACAGCCAGGATCGGCAGCTCATCGATAAGTCGTGGCACCAACGGCCCTTCGACGACATACGGCTTGAGGTCAGGGGTGAAACGCACATTGACGTCTGCGACTGGCTCTCCAAGTTGGTCCCGCATTCCTTCCAACGCAAAGTTCACAGCGGCTTGCTCAAAAACATCCAGCAGGCCGCTTCTAGTCGGGTTGACACCGAGGTCCATCACATTCAAATTGGATTCAGGCAACAAGGCGGCGGCCACCATCATGAAGGCGGCACTAGAGATATCTCCCGGCACCGTGAAATCAAACCCCTTGAGCCGCGCGCCGCCTTTCAAGCCGATCCAACCATCGTCGTGAAGTAACTCCACGCCCATGGCGCCGAGCATTCGCTCGGTGTGGTCCCTGCTTTTGAACGGCTCTTTCAGCCAGGTCTCGCCGCTCGCCCTTAGGCCAGCCAAGAGAACCGCACTCTTGACCTGAGCGCTCGCGACAGAGCTCTGATATCGAATGCCCTTAAGGTACTGGCCCTGAATCAGCAGCGGCGGAGTGTCGCCTTCGACCTTGGCGCCCATCTTGCGAAGTGGCTCAGCAATGCGCTTCATCGGCCGTCGGGAAAGGGATTCATCGCCGGTTAACACTGCCTTGATGGGCCGACTCGCAATGAGCCCGGCAAGGAGACGCATCGTTGTGCCGCTGTTGCCGCAGTCCAGCGGCTCGTCCGACTGTCGCCACTCACCTTTTGGAAATAGGCGAACTTGGTCTTCGGTTCGTTCGTAAAGAACGCCAAGTTGGGACAGGCACGTTAGGGTCGAATCGCAGTCCGCGGCCATCAGGGGGCTATGGACGGTTGACGGTCCTTCTGCGATAGCGCCAAACATGTAGGCCCGATGAGTGAGCGATTTGTCGGAAGGCGGTCGAAACGTCCCCTGCATGGACGCGGCGCGCCCGACTCTAAGAATCATGTCGTCATGTTACTTGGAAGGAAGCCCGCTATTAGTGTCGCACGGTTCCGGAACGGCGGCACGAACCATCCCCCGCCTGCACGCGATTTTCAAGGTTGTCGCAGGTGG
>JBBQMJ010000302.1:0-4880 GCA_038328815.1 Fimbriimonadales bacterium
CCAAGTACGATATGCGGCTGGAATCCGCGCCCTTCTTGTGGGCCGGTGAACTGTCCGGTTACGCGTTGAATGGCCCCTTGCAAGGTCATTAGACGCTGAACATTGCCGCCGATCTTCATACAGACATAACGAGGTTGGACGTTATTGGGGAGACCCTCTAAACCTTGCAACGTAAGGGTAATAGGTCCACAACCTCTAATCGCAGGCTCAATCATGCTTGGGATCATAGCCAATTTATCAATGGTCATCGTGTCCCCTAGCGGACACATATTTAGTACGAACTCGGAAGGATCGTTCCACCTCAGGTCAGCAATGACCTTGCGCTTCAATGTCATCTGAATTTCGGCAAGCGCCGTTCCGACGCTTTGCGGAAGCTTATAGCCAACAAACGCACGCGAGAAGGTGTCGATCATGTGGTTACTTTACAACGGTTGGGCCGGAAGGTCAATGGAGACCTGATGAATGCAGGATACAGTATGCGGGATGCGTAGCAGGCTGACGATTTGATGAAGAGCTCCGCCTCCTGTATTCCGCAGACATCCTGAATGCTAAACATTGGCAACACTAATACGTCTTCCCAAAACATGCTTGCCGTTCTCGCCTCACTAATCATTGCCTCGCCGTTGCAGCCACTCGACGTTAACGTTGGCGGGACCGTTCGCCACGCCCTCGTCGCTTATGGGTCAAATAATTCGGTGAAGTCTCCCATAATCTTCGCCTTTCATGGCCACGGCGGCAATATGAATTACGCGGCTCGGAAGTACAAACTTGAGGACCTTTGGCCAGAAGCCACGATTGTCTACATGGACGGCTTACCAACTGCCTCGCCTAGGGTGGACGAAGCAGGAAGTTACAACGGGTGGCAGATGAAGATTGGCGATCAGGATGACCGCGATATCAAGTTCTTTGATAAGACGCTCGCTGTGATGCGGACGAAGGTTAAAGTCGACGATTCGCGCATCTATTCCATGGGCCATTCCAACGGCGCCCTGTTTACGTATTTACTGTGGATCAGCCATCCCAATGTGTTTGCCGCGATTGGCTGCGCTGCAGGAGGATTTGGCAGAGCGCCAGATGTCACGCCGGTCCCCGTCATCCACATTGCAGGCGACAAAGACACCCTGGTCCCTTATCGAGGGCAAATGCTCACTGTGGCCAGGCTGAGGCGCATCAACTCATGCTCGGCTGATGGCCACCCTTGGGACGAGGCGGGATGCACGATCTGGCCGTCAAGCGTTGGAGCGCCGGTCGTTCTTTACAGCTATTCCGGCACTCACGCGTATCCCGACGATGCCTCCGAGAAGATCATCCGATTCTTCAAACAGCACGCAAAAGGCTAGAGTGAACTTAGCTGCGGTCATAGGTGGAGACACTTAGCAAGCGGTCCATGCCAAAATGACCGTATCCATAAGTGGACTCTATGAATCTCGACATAACCTACGCCCGTCGAAAGACAACGCCTTGCGTCATTGGCCCCGTAACAATCGGGGGCGGGCATCCTGTACTCGTGCAATCGATGATCACGGAGGAAACGCGAAACGTGGATGCCTGCGTGGAGCAGATCATTGCCTTGCACGAAGCAGGGTGTGAACTGGTGCGCGTCACCACACCCACTCTTGGCGAAGCTCAGTGCATGGGGGAGATCCGGGCCAAGGTGACCGAGCGGCATGGGTACGTTCCGCTAACCGCCGATGTTCACCATAAGGGCTCAGCAATTGCGATTGAGGCCGCCAAGCACGTTGACGAGGTTCGTGTCAATCCCGGCCTGTTCGTTTTCCGAAAGCACACGAACAGGGAAGAATACACCCCTGAAGAGCACGTTGAGGAGATTGCCGCGATTGAGGAGAGTTTTGCTCCCGTGGTCGAAGTATGTAAGAAACTGGGTCGAGGCATGCGTATTGGGGTTAACCACGGCTCTCTGTCAGAAAGAATGCTGGTGACCTACGGCGACACCCCTGATGGCATGGTGGAAAGTGCCTTGGAGTACGTCCGAATCTGCGAAAAACATGACTTCACCAATCTGAACATATCGGCGAAGGCATCTCGGGTTCCGGTCATGCTGGCCGCCAACAGGTTAATGGTTCAGAAAATGGAAGAGCAGGGGATGGCTTATCCGCTTCACCTCGGAGTTACCGAGGCTGGGGACGGCGAGTACGCTCGCATTAAGTCGACCGCAGGCATTGCCACGCTACTTTCAGAAGGTATTGGCGACACGATTCGCGTGTCGCTCTCAGAGGATCCTATCCACGAAATCCCGGTCTGCTATGACATCCTCCAAGCCCTCGGTTTGCGCAAAACCAAGGTTGAATACATCGCCTGCCCGTCTTGCGGCCGTACTAAGTTCAATCTTCCCAGCGTGTTGCACGAGGTCCGAGAATCGACCAGGCACCTTGTTGGCCTGGATATCGCGGTTATGGGCTGCATTGTCAACGGCCCCGGAGAGATGGCTGATGCCGACTACGGCTACGTTGGAGCGGCTGGCGGCAAGATCACGCTGTATCGGGGCAGGGAGGTCGTTCGCAATGGCATAGCTCAAGAAGACGGCGTCCCCGCTCTTATCGCATTACTGAAGGCGGACGGTAAGTGGACCGATCCACCCGAGGGCGTCAAGCCCACCCGAACTCGCCTCCCGCTTGTCGAAGCCTAGCCGCCTGCCAGCGACCGTTCAATCGCCTTATCTAGGTCGCGCAGGCAACAGAGCGCGATTGATGGGCCAATTACATAGATGCTGAATAGGCCGAGCGTTCCCAGAAGCTCTGAGTCCGAGGAGTGATGAAGATAAAGAAGCCGAAAGCAAAGAAGAGCCTGAATGGTAATCATCAACCCTGCCGATTTGACTAGGCATTGTCTTAAAATTCCATAAAGAATGGCGACCGACATAGGAACTAGCCAGATCACCATCGAAGTCGGACTGGGTAGAGAAACGTAGTGCGTTAATCGCAAAGCCAGGCTCAAGCCTAGACCATAGCCCAGAAGCGGAAAAACCGTGGTAGCTATGGCGACTTTTAGCAAGCGCACACCCTTGCTCAGCTCCTTCTTCAGACCGCTACTGACAATGCCACTCTTCATTTCTTGTCGAATGTGGGCTGAATGCCACGTTGTGTCTGAGCCATTTCTACTAACAGCGTTTGCGGAATCGGAAGGATTATCGGCCGAGCCGATTCGCTCCGATGCGACTCGGCCTTGATACGCGTTCCCAATGTGCAAGTCGTTAGCCACACTTCTAGAACGCCAGCAGAAGGGCTTGGTTCAGCCTCGATGCTGTTTACATATTCTTCCAAATCTTTCAAGCTAATTGTGACTCGAATGGGGTCAGCGCGATGGAACGCGATTTGAACAGTATCGCCGATGCGCTCAAAGCTCGCAAAAGTATCGCCGTTATGCAAGTGCCTAAGTCTGCCATCCAGAACGTCCTTCAAAGCTTGGACCTTGCAGGGGAGTCTGTATTGATAGCCGTCCCCGTTTGATTCAGCCATGGGGGTCAGGTCCAACATGCACTTGCCGTTTGGCGTTGGTTCGATCGTCATCCAATGGGCCTCGTTCTTGGAGCCTGCCTCAAATAGATAGATGTTATGGCGAAGGTCCGGCGTCCCGTGGACAAGTCCCCCATCGTACGCGCTCAGACCATGTTGAAGTTCGGTGGCGTGTTTCACGATAATCATCGTGGACCAACAATTAGGTGAAAATAGAGGCGAAATCGCCTCTAAACGCCCTTGTAATGACGGTGTAATGCGGTACTAAAGTGAACTTGGGTTCCTTGAGGGGCTAGCCGATCTCTGACATCGAAAACCTACACACATTATCGTGTCGGAGATTTGGTGTTATCTGAAGGTTCTGGCACTGCCCAAGTTGTCGAATGGGTGCTTCGATGTTGAGTCTTATGGGGATTGGCTTTCTCTTGAGCGACTTTTACCGACTCAGCCTCTCCAATTTTGGAAAACGTGTACATCAAGATGAAGTAGAGTGCCAAACCAACGACGGTCGCCTGAAAGGGCGCTCTTCTGACAAGGCCAAGTACGCCCTTTGGTTTGGCACCCTCAATTTCCAATTCTTCGGCTCGTTGTGCAAGGGTGGCAATATCTGGCAGGTCATGCTGGCCGTACTCATCGAGCCAATCAATTTCGAAGTGCTCTACAAGTTCGCTGGCCATCTGCGAAAATCCCTTCTTTCGCAGAACCGAAAAGTAAATGGCTACGATACGTGCATTGAATGGATAGGTCCTTCGAAATTGCTCGACGATTGGCTGCCAAGATTCAATTTGATCCTGGTTTGCCATCATCGTGCCCTCAAGCCTACTTGCAAAGGCTATTTCGGCTTCTGACCTAATCGCGTCTGCTATGGGCGGTTCCCAGCCGGATAGGACGGGATGTAGAAGGTCGGTGAATGAATCCTGCCATCGGTTACTTTTAGATCGGAGGACCTCATCGAGGTCTGTCCGGACGTCGGCATGGAATGCGATAGATAAGTCACTGACTGTGAGGCAGTGCTCTAAATCGAGGCGCGCAAGTTCCTTCTTGAGTCGGCTGAGACAGGGTCTTAAGCAGTCGGCCTGCTTCGCTACATCCAATGAGGGCCACAGGTTTCGCGCTGCCTCTGCGCGGTCGAGCGTTTGGCCGGGTGCAAGTGCCACCAGAATAAGGAGCTGAAATGCCTTTCTAGGACGAATCACCTCGAATCCGGATTCCCCATGGACAGCGGCCTCCCCAACCAGGCGGATATTCAGAATTGGCAATTCGCTCAATAGGTCGCCTTATTTCGCCTTCCAACTCAGAATTTGCCTGTTAGCACTTTGCGGTAATTCATTCGTCAGCGAGAACCACGGAGCTATGGACTAGAAGCAAACGACAAATTTGCGGTAAGCAATTTACAGCCTGACTATT
>JBBQMJ010000303.1:0-4866 GCA_038328815.1 Fimbriimonadales bacterium
AAAAAGAGCTGCGTCCCCTTTGTGCGCCCTGTTATTTCACTTTCGTCCGCAGAATCCAAGGCTTGAAGATGCCGGTTTTCGCGTCGGGGGCTTTCTCCGGCGAGAGGTATAAGTGGCCTTCGTAGACTACCCATCGCACGATGATCAATTCCTTCCCCCCTCCCTTCGCATCCACTTGAAAGAGAATGGTTCGAAGGTCGTCGGCCACCTGGTAGCTATTAAGACCCTGATGGTCAAGGATCTCGTAGGCGATGTCGCGATCTGTCAGCCCATGTTTTTTGAGATAGCGTGGATCGATGAAATTTCGGAATCGGATTTTACTTGGGATGCAGATGTCGGAGATGAATCCCTTGCTCGCTACGTAGATATCTTCCTCCGTCACTTCCCCCTCGACCTTGTGTGGCAACCAGGGAAATTGTGGCTTCATGTCGGGTTTTTCGACGAAATGTAGCGGTTTTTCATCCTTCTTCGCCGTCGGCTTTTCGGCATCGGGTTTTTGCCGCTGGAGGATCAAAACTTCGCCCGGCATGGGCTTCTTGGGAAATGCGGCAGGCCTCTCTTTGCCCCTGTCAGCCAGACACAGCCGCAACTCGTCGCCATCGAGAACGTAAATGCCCTTGATGTTAATGCCGACGAGCGGGCCGTTATAGAAAATGACGTCGATGTCAATTTGCTTGGGGTCCTTGGCGGCGTCGAGGCGGTGGGAGTAAATACTGGCACTGAATCCTCCCAATCCCCCGTCCTTCGCGTCCGTGCGAATGGTGTCTTCGGTAATGATCCACATCTCTCCCTTGCGCCGCCCGCTGTTCTCGTTCGCGATTAGCCAGTTTCCGACCATGCGCTCGCGATCGGATTTGGTGGGTTGCTGCTTCGGCTGGACCGGCTCCTCCTCGCCCGTCTTGGCTGTGGTTGGTTCCCCCTTCGCCTTCGGCTGTTCTCCTGCCTGCGTCTGGTAGATCAGCCCCGTCGCACCGGCGAGAGCAGCGACGATCAGCACCACCGCCAACACGCTCGTGATTTTGGTCGCGAACATGGTTTTCACCACACCTTCTGTGAGGGCGCCGACTTTGGCCGAAATCACGCCCGCCGCTCGCCCTGCCGCCAGCAGGCTTGCAGCTTTGATTGTGGACGCCACCAGAGCGGGCGGGGCGGACAACGACGCCGACCCCGCCGACAACGCCGCCGCCACCGACCCGCCTGAGAACACGACACCCCGCTGGGTGAGCCGCTTCGCCAGTAACGCCCGCGCTCGCGCCAGGCGACTCGCCACACTCCCTTCGGGGATGCCGAGTTGCCGGGCCGCTTCCTTGCGGGTCATGCCCTCCAGGTTGCATAGGACGATGACGCCCCGGTAGTGGTCGGGCAGGCGGCTCAACTCCTTGTCCAGCACGGATTGCAAGTCGGCGTCACGGACTTCTGCCACGGTCGGTTCGGGCATGTTCACCACCTGCGTCTCACGCTGCCCCTGCTTCGCCGCCGTCGCCCGCAACCGCACCGCCGTCTGCCTGGCCACGCCGTAGAGCCAGTTGGCAACGGCATGACCCGGCACGCCCGCCGCTTTGCGGACGAGGACAAGGAAAGTGGCTTGAAACGCATCCTCGGCGTCATGGTGGTTGAGGAGGCGGCGACAGACGCCCCAGACCATTGAGGCGTGCCGCCGCACCAGAGCAGCAAGGGCATCCTCGTCCCGGCTTCCCAAGAAGCGGGCCAAGAGTTCCCCATCGGTCCTCCCGTCCATGTCCGGCCTGACACTGGCCAGAAGGTGCTGGAGAACCACGCCCAACGGACTGGTCGGCATTGACTCGCACCTCGTCCCACCATCGCCTCTACCTCATTATCCTCGTGGCAGGTTGTTTTGATCCACCAATTTGACGACAATTGCGTTATTTTTCCACACATATACAATCCTCGGCGTAGTTGTTCGTGCCTGTAAGCCATCAGACTACCATGCTCTGCAAGGCGTAGTTTGACCGGACGGCTACATTTCACCGAGGTTTTTCGTCAGCGAGCGAGGATATGCGGCTGCGCTGTCCTGCCACATTATTCGGGGCCTTGAGGACCTAGGTCTAATGGCCGACGGTCGCATTGTTGAATTGGAGTACCAGAAGTCGCGCCGACATCACATGGAACAGAGGCCAGACATCATCTTCCATGTTCCAACCGAATACTCCGGGGCGACACCGATGGAGAACAATTACGCGGTGTGGGCTTTGAAACGTCAGGCAGACAATGAAGATGCTATGGACGACTTCGCGAAACTCGACCAGATGTTCGAGCAGTTGCACTACCCTTTGGGCTTTTTCATAAACATCGAAAGTCAAACCGACAAACTCGAAGCCTACAATGGGAGGTATCCTGATCGCCTGATCGGAATTGCCGTGTGGCGAGACCTTGACGGGACAAAAGTTAGTCATCGACTCTGCCAGGAGATTCTTGGCCGCAGGTGACGAGTATCATGGACGTAAAGTCAATAACTCGTGGTGGTTGCGCTACCGATCAGCCGCCTCAACCCAGCTTCCCAGCCTCTCACGCACCCCGAGAAAAAGTTCAATAGTGACTGTGATGAAAATCAATATGAATTTGCAACATTTGAATGTTGCCAGGTGGTCATGGTTCGCACCATGGCATTGATGATCGTCAACAGTTTGTGGGCGACGGCGATGAGTGCTACTTTGGCTGCCTTACCTTGCTCACACAGGCGTCGGTAGAGGGCTTTGGCCACCGGGTTGTAACGCGCATCGCTCAGGGCAGCCATATATAACACGTTACGGAGCGGGCCCGTTCCGGCTTGATGATAGCAACCTCGATGCCCGCTTCTTCGAGTGCCAGAGCCAGGGATAGTTCGAACCCGCCGGTGGATTGCAGGACGACTCGCATGTCGGAAGGTTTGGCCGCATGTGCTTGGAGTTGCTGGATCAGCTCGCGATGGGCTGCCGGGCTGTTGTCCAGGTGAGAAGTCTGATTGAGTGGCTGGAGGCAGACATCGAGGGTGGTTCGAGCCACATCAATCCCGACAAAGAGGGACGGCATAAAAAGAACTCCAGAGAAAGGAGTGCCATTCACCCGACCGAAAACCAACCGAAACTCTCGCTGGTGAATACGGGCTGTAAGCCCTGGTGACTGTTCGAGCTTGAGGTCGGTAACGCGAAGGAGGACCAAACTATTGAACGGTTTGAAAACCGAGCCGTCTTGCGGCCTCTCCTCCGCGTTGGTCGCTGCCACATCCCAAGGAAAAATGGGAAACGAGTGGCTGATTTCAAGATACCAGCCGTCTTGTTGTCCCGCCTGCTCAGGGAAGCGAGTGCTGCGAAAAAACGGATATTTCCAGCAGCAAATGAAAAAGGGGCCGTGCAAGGTGAAACTCGGCGGCCCTTCCGCGAGCGTTCCGACTCGACTCGTGTTTTCTCGGTTAGCAGGCTCAAAATCAAACCTCGTGCGAATGAATAAAGCCGAACGCCCTGAACAGATTGCCGAAGTTCAAGTGCCATTTCGACCTGTCCCCTTCATCTATTTGAGAGTCCCTCCTATAATAGCCCGCAACTGCTGGTCAAGCTGACGTAGGGGCCAAGACCGCAAAGGGATTTTATAGCGGAAGATGCGTTGCTAGAAACGGGCGCCTTACAAAACGCAATTTTCAACAGCGCTAACTTCTCAAGCATCGCCACCGACGAGAGGGGCGTTATTCAAATCTTCAACGTCGGTGCCGAGCGGATGCTGGGCTATACCACCGCCGAAGTGATGAACACGACTACCCCGGCCGACATTTCTGATCCGCAGGAAATAATTACGCGCGCCAAAGCGCTAAGGGTCGAACTCGGAATCCCGATTACACCAAGCTTTGAGGCCTTGATTTTCAAAGCAATCGCGCGAGCTTTACGTCGCCTTGTCGAAGGCTTTCAATATGAGAACTTTCTTGATTTACTCGGCACGAAGGGCATCCATTGAATACTGAGAAGCCTAAAAGTTGTTCAGGGCTGCCCCCCAGCATCTTGGTAGTGGACGACGCCCCCGCCAATCTCCAGGTGTTGGCCGGCATGCTCAAGGAGCGTGGGTATAAGGTCCGCCCCGCTCCTAGCGGCAAACTGGCGCTGGTAGCGGCACGACGCGACCCTCCGGACTTGATCCTTCTGGACATCAATATGCCGGAGATGAACGGCTATGAGGTTTGCGAACACCTCAAAGCCGACGACAAACTCAAGGGGATTCCCGTCATCTTCGTCAGCGCTCTTACCGAACAACTGGACAAAGTGAGGGCCTTTGCCATTGGCGGGGTGGATTACCTCACCAAACCGTTTCAAATGGAAGAATTGCACGCGCGTGTCGAGACTCACCTGACGCTGCGTCGCCTACAAATCGAGTTGGAGGAGACCAACACGCGACTGGCGATGGCCGACCTCCGCAAAAACGAGTTCCTGGCAATGCTGGCACACGAACTCCGCAACCCCCTTGCCCCGATCGGTAACGCTGTGCAAGTCCTGCGACTGTCGGGGGGCAAAGGGGAGGTCACCCAATCCGTGTGCGAGATGATTGAGCGTCAAATCGGCCACATGGTCCGGCTGGTGGACGACTTGCTCGATGTGAGCCGCATCACCCGCGGCAAGATCGAACTCTGCAGAGAACAGATCGACTTAGTATCCGCCGTGAACCACGCCGCCGAATTCGTCCGCCCAAACTTCGAGCGTATGGATCACGAACTGACGGTCACGCTGCCGCCGCAGCCGTTGTACCTGAACGCCGACCTGACCCGCCTAGCACAGATCGTGGGCAACCTGCTCAACAATGCCTGCAAGTTCACTGAAAGGGGCGGTCGCATTTCGCTGACAGTGGAGCAGGAAGGAGAACAAGCCGTGATTCGAGTACGGGATA
>JBBQMJ010000304.1:0-4845 GCA_038328815.1 Fimbriimonadales bacterium
CTATTGGATTGACGCATAGGCAGTCTGTAAATCCGCGACACCGTGGACAGCTACCAGCTCGCCCTCACTCAGGCCTTTGAAGATCTGGACGAACTGGTCGTCGCTACGGCCTGTCTCTACGGAGCGCCGCTCGAACGAACCGTCTTTCTGGCGCACGAAAAGGTAGGCGGAAATACCTTCATGCAGTACAGCTTTAACGGGCACGCTCAACGTCGCGGGTGGTTCGGAAACTCTCAGAGTCAGGCGAGCCATCATTCCCATGAGGAGCGGGGTCTTGGGCACGCCCTTGAGTTCCGCCCAAACTGCGGCCGTCCGACTTGATGGCCCTACTATCTCGCCACTGCGCGCAACGACAGCTTCGCCCGTGTACGCTGGGTCCGCAACAAACCGCAACTGACCTTTCATGCCGACCCGTACTGATGAAACCTCCGCCTCCGGGACGTCGACACGAAGCGTAACACTAGACAAATCGTGGATCTCAAATAGCGGATCTTCAGCTTTCACTGCCTGACCTAGGGTGGCCTGGAAACGGACGATCGTGCCGTTAATTGAAGCGCGAACAGGGACCGTTTCAATGATTGTCTGTTTGGCCAGAATTGCCTGGACTTGATCGTCAGACAGACCAACGTCTCGGAGCTTGTGTCTGAGACTATCCCGGCGCTCGCGAGCAGTAACGAAGGCATTTTCGATCTCTCGAAGCATGCGCTCAGGAACTACATCCTCAGCTTTTCGCAGTTGGTCAACCCTTTCTTCAAGCATTTGGCATTGGAGGTAATTGCGAAGATAATCAAGCTGAATATTTTGGAGTTCCAGGCTCTCAACTTCCGCGATAATCTCACCTGCGCGCACGACCTGATCGCGGTCGACGGCAATACGGCGGAGCGTTCCGGCCAGCCGGGGCGACACGATGGCCCGCCCGTTTGGTGGGAGGTCTACGATGGCACCGAGCGTGATCGTGTCGGCAACAGATCGCCGCGCTGCCGGTTCAACACGGAGGCCGATGCCACGTTCGGCCTCAGGGCTTAGGCGTAAAACGCCTTGAACAAAAAAGGCCGCGAGTTCGTGGCTACCAGCAGTTACCACGCGATCGCCTGGGAACAAGCCCGCCGATCGGCTCACTTGGATTTCGTTTGCTCTTTGCTGCTCGACGATCACATTTTGGCGGCGGTACTGACCGGGCCCGGTCTCGACAAAAACGTACCTTTCAGCTCCTGCCGTTACGAGGGCAGAGGACGGCACGAGCAGTCCTTCCCTTGCGGCGGGGACACGAACGCGAGCTTGGCCCGCCATGCCGGGGCGAAGTATTCCTTGTGGATTCTCAATTTCTGCCCACGCTACACCCCAATGAGTCTGTGGATCGAGATAATTTCCCTTCACTTGCACAATGCCAGACCACAGACCACCAGAACTAGGGCCGGGGGCGGCCGGCAATCGGAACGCCACGCTTTGGCCAACTGCGATACGGTGGAGATCCTTTTCAAGGACGCCAATCTTCATCCAAACCTTGGAAAGATCCACGACTTCAAGGAGATGGTACCCTGGGTCGACAATCTGGCTGATTCCGACGTCGACGTGAATTGCCACTCCCGCAAAGGGAGCATTAACCGGAAGAGCTTTAAGAGGCTTCGCGTCCCCGCCGCGAATAAGGCGGTTTAGAGTTTCATCCGGCACTCCCAGGCTAAAAAGCTTGCGACGCGAGACATCCAGAGCGATTTTGTTCTGTTGGTTAAGAACCTGCATATCACGCAAATCCTTTTCGGGCATCGACGCTCGCCGGCTCCCAATTTCCACGGCAGCGAGGTTTTTCGCGGTCAATTGCGAATCGTTGTATGCGTCAACGAATTCCCGCTGCAAATCTACAAGTTCAAGGCTTTCAACCTCGGCTACGAGTTGCCCCTTCGAGATCGCTTCCCCGGGCCGGACGTGAAGCTCGGTAACTTTGCCCGGCAACCGAGTTGAGACAAAGGCGTGACGTTGCCACGGAGCGACAATCGTCACGGGGGCGGCAATCTCGTCGTCGAGTGTAAGAAGGGTAATGTCCGCGACGCGAACATCCAGAGCCTTCCTCGCTTCAGGCCCAAGAGCGACAAGACCCTTTACAGTGTCCACCGAAGCACCGCGAGTGGGTAAGGCTTGATGTCCCTCATGCGCCCAAAGCCAAGCAGCAGCGGCGGTCAGGAGCAAAACCAGAGCTGTCGCCTCGACGATCACGACCTGCCGGGACAAAAAGACCCTTCTGTTGCTGGTCATTGGGAACCTCATCGGTAAGGGGAGGAATCGCTCTTGGCCGTGCGATCCTGGTTTTTGAAGGTGAAAAGGTTCGTCACCTTGAGTTACTTTTTGATGTAGTCGCTGGGCTCCTTGACTTGATCTGGTTGTTCCTTTGCGGTTTTCACGAACTCGTCCACACACGGCGGGCAGCAGAATTCATAGGTCTTGCCGCTGATCACCCAAGAGAATTTCGGGTTGGCTTTGGTAAGGCTAATTGGGCAAATTTTGTCTCCCGGTTGAGGTTTCACATCATGCGACGCCATCTGCCCTTTGAACTTTTGGGATGCCGTTACGACACCATTGGCTTTAATGTCCGCCTGTGTGTACTTGCCTCCGGGCGTGAGATAGAGTTGGCGTTCCTCAGCGTCGACTACTTTGGCGGGTACGTCACCGTGATCGTCACTCAGCGATGAGAACCCGAACCGAAATCGGTCACCGTTGACGCGGATGCTCGGAACGGTGACTTCGAGGTTCTTGCCGAGGAGACCTTCCGGCAGCTTGCCCAAAAACTGAGACGTCTTGCCTTCCGTGTCACCGCTCTGCGGGCTTGGACTCATGATGAATTCGACCGCCTCCGTTGCCCCGGTGCCCTTGGCGTACGCTGTAAGAATTTGGGACTCGACCTCTTGCACCCTAGCCTCGTCCTTGCCGAGGATGTACAGCCGAATGCCGCCCTTTTCAAACACTGCCTCGGCGTGGAAGTTATCGCGGCCAATCTCAACGATGTTGCCTCCATGAGATCCCGGCTTGTGAGCGTGCTCTTCCTCCGTCCCCTTCGTGGCACCTTGAGTGACCCGGGGTTTTTCCGGTGTGGTAGTAGGACCTGAGTTGTCCTTGGCACTGTTGCAACCGGCGATAAAAATGAGAATCGCCGCGAAACCGACCACCATTCCGTTGATCGTGCGAAACATGAAATTTCTCCGTCCGGGCCAGCCGGTTTCTCGGCTGCTCCGATGTAAATGAGACCACAGGTCGGACGCCAGAATATTCCCTCGACGAGGGACTCGGCAGTCTGTGTATAAAAGCGGTGATTGTGACGATGCGAGAGTTAAAGGCGCACGCAATTCTAAGCGTGGAACTCCCACTCTCTTAAATGACGTGAGCTAAAGTCTTAGCAGCAAAGGTTGTGCATGACGCGCAGGAGATCATGCGCAGAAAGAATCGGAATTGGGTTGCAGTTCTGAAAAGCTAGGCAATGCGCCATGGCGACACGGCAGAATTTCGAGAAACAAAGAGAAGCTACGTCTACAAGCCCTTGCGAAAAATGGCGGTCCAAAAGTTGATGCCCAAAATCCGAGTCTACGGGCAGGAGAACGGGGTTGCACGTCGATTCCTTTTGGCATGGGCAGCCAGGACCGTCACCTGGCTTCCCCGAATTAGATGGTGAAGGGCACTCTTGTTGCTTCGCTTGCCCCTGATGGGCACAGCAGCTGCGTTCAGCGGGTTTCGGCTCTGGCTGCTGGTTTGAAGGCGAATGAGGATGAAACAGCAAACTTACATGCGCGGTCGAGCAGCAGCAAAGCCAAGGGCCCGCAATCGTCGTCAACATTAGATAGGTGGCAACCACCGCGCGGAACATTCGACCCCTCAGAGTGCGAGGCTTACTGAAGTAGAAAAGGGCTTTGACACAGGGGCTCTCTATCTACATTTATCGCCCCGGGACCAGTAAAAAGCAAGGCCGACCGTGTTGGCGGAGTGAAAATGGGCAAGTTTGCAATCCGATGTTTTCCTCGTCGAACGGGATTTAGCTGTCCATTTGCGTTATCCTTTTAGAGAGGCAAGCATCCGACTCGTAAGGCATGATGGGCGGAAGATTACAGGGTTTGGATTGCCTACGAATGCCAAATCGATACTTTTCATGAGCTGATATCTGGATTATTTCGTCTAGCGGCCGAAAACCATGTCCAGGGCTGCTTTTTATGATCCGGAAACAGGTGCCGATAACGCAGGCGCATTTCTTCCGTAGTGTGACCCTTGAATTCATCTATGACCCGCTGATCTAATCCTTTGCGAGCGCAATTCGATGCAAAACTGTGACGTAACACACGCCAACCACGGAGGACCGACCATTGGCTCCCTTTCAAGGCAATGCGAAACTGCTTTGCCGCTTTCTGAACCGAAATCGCCAAACCGGGCCGTTCGCATAGTGTTAGTTGCCCGACCGGGTGAGCGGCGAACCAAAGCCGCATCGTCTCGCGAAACAAGGGCGTCATGGGAACCGACCGAAATGTCAAATCCTTCGATCGATCCTTTTTCTTCTCGCGAATCGTGACCACTCCCTCTTCAAAATCGAAATCGTCCACCAGTGATCTGAGCATTTCACTGCGCCGAGCCCCAGTGTGTGCCGCGAAAACGAACATTGGGTAAAGGAAGAGATTCCTGGCGTTGCGGTCCCGGACTTCCTCCAATACGGCCTCAACCTCTTCCAGAGTAAGGAACATGCACTCCCTAAGTCCCGTGATTTGTGTGAGCGTAAGGCCACCGTGAGCAATCTGCCGTTCGATTTGATCGCGCGTCTGAAATGGCGGCTTGCCCGTCCCCTGGCCGAAGATCAGCCCTTTCGTGGGGGCAGGT
>JBBQMJ010000305.1:0-4844 GCA_038328815.1 Fimbriimonadales bacterium
GGACGATGATTGTTGGAGGGAAGCTTGGAGTTAGGAAGTTGATCGGTGAAAGGGCGCGAGCGACCCTGTCAAGTTCATCTTTCGGCGTCTGCGCCGTTACGCCAAACGCGGGCAAATAGATCGCACCGCCAGCCAGAGGCATGATCCCTGCGCCGCCGTAATTGCTGAAATCCGTTGGTGGGAAGAGAACGCCCACGGCGTTGACGCTGCTTGAAGCCCTTTCAACTAGGTCCTTAGAGTCCGCGCTTCCTGAATCGCCGGTCGCAGCAGCCATTAGGGAAAGCTGGCCGCCGGCACTACCGCCCGAGAGGCCAATTCGGTTCGCGTCGATTTCGAACCGGCCAGCATTCGCATGGACATAGCGAATCGCCCGCCGGACCATCGGGATAATCTCGGAAATCTTGTACTTAGGCTGCGACCCATGAACCACCTCAACCAGAGTAATCCCCCGATCAGTAAATGCCTTGGCTAAGTCTGGATTAATGTCCTCGTGCTTCGAATACCACCCGCCGCTAAGAATCCAAATAACCGCTGGCGCATTGGGCTTTGCAGCCTTGAAGACATCTAATGTAAATGCCGCCCCGCCTCGCTTCAAGTAAATCTGGTCCAAGACGCGGTCCTGAGCCTGGCCAAGTCCAAAGACGAGCCCTAAAATCGCGGTCGGTAGGAGGTGCTTACCCATCAAGCAAGCATATCATTTTGAGCCGATTCGCTGAATCTCCCTCCGTTCCCTATTCCTATCTCCATTTTCCTTGCTGCTCCGCGCCGATAACCACAGACTCAACACCCCAAAGAGTTACAATTGATGCTGCATGAAGGGGGACTTAAACGGACTGCTTGAAGAAGCGGTAGCACTTGCTCTTGAGGGCGTTCGCGAGGACTCTCAAGTGATCGAGGCGCGTGTGCGCCGTCTCTACACGCTTCTAGGAAAGACATGGACGGCGGCGAGCAGTTCTAAAGAGTCGAGCTCGTCCAAATTGCTCGAAGACAAACAATGGGCAGCTATCGAACCTGGAAGCAAGTTGCAATGCCTTGGTGAACGATTTGCTCTCTTTGACACCCTCGCCAACTACTTTCAGGCGCGCTTTCGCAAACAACTCGTTGAAATCTGCGTCCTGACCCTTGGCTTTCTGATCGCCTTCGAGTTTTACGCGCACCTGCTAAAGGATCAGACGTGGCTCATCTTTGCTGCCCTTGCCATGCTGCTCATCGCCTACGCGCTACTTAGGCTCTTCCGATCCAAAGAGGTACAAGCCGCCTACTTGTGCGCCCGGTGCGTCTCAGAATCCCTTCGAATTCAATTCTTTGCCACGGGTGCGGGCTTGAATTTGGACGTCACCCAACAGATGCCAAGGCGATATTCCGGGGCGATGCATCAAGTCCGCGGCATTCTGGCGGCTGTTTGCAACGAGGCGGGGAGCGGGTCTGATCAATCCCAACTTGACCAGGATATTATCGAGACGAATTGGATTGATGGCCAGAAGGCGTACTTTCTTGAAGCAATCGAGCGCAACGAGACGAGCGCAAAGGTTCTTGAAGTGTTCTCGACCGGAGCATTCCTCGTCGGCGTTCTATGTATCCTAATTCTTGCTGTTTTGGCCATGCAAGGTCTTGACGTCCATGCCAAGGAAGTCTTACTTTCGGTAGGACCCTCCTTGATAGTCCTCGGAGCCATCGTCGAGTTCTTCGCGGAGCGAAGCGGCTTCAAAGCTAACGCTGAGCGTTATAGGAATATCGTCCAAATGTATAGCCACACCGAGTCCGGAGCTGCTTGGAAGGAGCGCGTTCAGTCCATCGCATCGGAAAGCCTAAGCGAACACTTTGATTGGTATGTAACGAGCGTTGAGCGGGAGATCGCGATACCGAAGGGCTGATATGGACACCTCAGGAATTCAATTGCCGCCTAAGCTTCAGCGCCTCGTCGAAGAACTTGCTGCCCACGTTCACGAACGATGGATGGAGCAGAGAATTAGGGAAGGTTGGAGTTACGGCCCGACGAGAGATGACTCCGAAAAAATCACGCCTTTCCTCGTCCCATATTCTGAATTGCCCGACGCCGAAAGAGAAGTCGACCGAGTTACGGCGAGCGAAACCCTCAAAGCCATCATCGCCCTAGGGGGCAGCGTAGTTTTCGACGGGACTCCCGACTAAACGGGATCGCGCTAAGCGATCACGGGCTGACCTTGGCGCTGGCAAGCCTAAAGCCGTACTCCTGCGAATGCTTACCAGGATCTTGGTAAGACCGCCTAGCCGCGCGAAATATTCCAACCTCGTTTCCCGACCAAGATCCTCCGCGCATCACCCTATAGTCTCCAAAAGATTGCCCAACCGGGTTCTTAGTGGGAAGGTCTGCATATCCGTCTCCGAAGAACCAGTCTGAACACCATTGGTAGACATTGCCTGCCATATCTAAACAACCGTACGGGCTAAGGCCGTCAGGGAAAGTTCCAATCGGAGCTGTTCCAACCTGCGTGCCCTCAATGCTGCTTTGCAGAGCAGTCGGTTTGTACTCCATTCCCCATGGGAAGAGAATTCCCTTGGTTCCCCGAGCGGCCTTTTCCCACTGAGCTTCGGTTGGTAGATCTCCGCCAGCCCATTTGCAATAGCCGGTTGCCTCATCCCAATCGACGTGGACCATGGGATGGTTATCAACCCAACCCCAGTCGGGCTTGTTGTCTTGCCAATTGAATTCGTATCCCGAATCAGAGCAGTAAGCGCGAAACTGGGCAACGGTTATGCAGTTCTTGCCGATCCAATACCCATCAAGAAAGACCTTATGGATAGGTGATTCTTCCGCGGGCGCCTTCGAACCCATGATGAATTCGCCGGAGGGGACATACATCATGTCGATGTCGCCCTTTAGGCTCCTCTTCATGGTGCCGATCGCTGGCTCCTTTGGCGCTGCCTGGACAGGCGGTTTTGTCTTTGTAGGCGCCTGCGGTAGTAGGAGAGTGGCAAGAAGCACAGCTTGAAGGATCATCGTCCACACATTCTAATTCAATTGGCTGCCGAAAGGAAGCAATTTTGCGGAGGCTTCTGCGGGTTCCCATGCAAGGCCATCATCCATAATGGATGAATCCCGGACATCGTCGTCCTCCTCCTTGCGCGTCGAAGCGCGCGGCTGATCTGCCGCACCAAATTATCATTTTGCGGGGTACGACATTGAATCCAAAATGCTTTCTAATTGACATCGACGGCACGATCTGCGAAGACATTCCCAACGAAGAAGCCGAGCGCATGGCTGATGCAGCCCTCTTTCCCGACGCCCTCGAAACCATCAACCGTTGGTACGATGAAGGGAACGACATCACCTTTTTCACCGCAAGAACTCTCGAGCATAAAGAAGTCACCGAAGCGTGGCTTAAAAGGCACGGCTTCAAGTACCACGGCGTCATCTATGGCAAACCCCGCTACACGGGCAAGGCCTACCACTGGATCGATAACCGTCCTGTGAAAGCGACAACCTATCTCGATCGCTTCACGAGACTGGAAAAGAGGACGACCGAAATCGAAGTCTTTGCGGAGTAGTACGGAAAGTGCGCTGAGGCGCCTCGCGGTATCGTCCTGCGTATGTCTAATGAAAAATCAGAGACCCTGCGGGGATATGACGCTTACAAAGCAAAACTCAAAAATGGCGAGAACGTAACCTTCCGAGAATCCGGCAACAGCATGGTGCCTAAGATTTACTCCCGCCAAGAATGCGAATACACACCGGTTACCAGTCCAGACGAAGTTGAAAAGGGCGATATTGTGTGGTGCAAAGTTAAGGGCAACCACTACACACACTTGGTCCAAGCTAAGAAGCGCGAGCGAGATGCCTGGCAGTTCAAGATCGGCAATAACAAGGGTGGCACTAATGGTTGGATTGGCATTGAGAACATATTTGCCAAGGTACTGTCTGTAGAAGGCAGGGCCGTTTAGATCCTGATTGAAGCTCGAGGAGAGAATCGCTTGGAAACCGTGACCGCATCGCTAACCGACAAAGCCGCCTGGAAGGCTCTTACCAATCATAGTGCCGCTGCGAAGGCTCTTGACCTTAGAAAGGAGTTTGCGAACGATCCTCAACGTGGCAAACGGATGGCAATCGATGCGCTCGGGCTCTACTTCGACTACTCGAAGCACCTGGTCACCGAGGAAACCCTCTCTCTTCTATTCCAGCTGGCTCGTGAAACGAATGTCGCTGAGCGCCGAGATGCCATTTTTGCCGGCGAGAAGATTAACGTCACCGAGAATCGGGCTGTCCTTCATGTCGCTTTGCGGGCGCCCAAGTCTGAAAGGATCTTGGTCGACGGCAAAGACGTAGTGCCCGAAGTTCACGCGGTCCTCGACAAGATGTCGGCCTTCTGCGACAAAGTGCGCAGTGGGCAGTGGCGCGGCTTCACCGGCAAACCTATTCGAAATGTCGTTAACATTGGGATCGGCGGTTCCGACCTCGGCCCCGTGATGGCATACGAGGCGCTGAAGCATTACAGCAAGAGGGAACTGACGTTCCGTTTCGTGTCCAACGTGGACGCAACCGATTTTTTCGAGGCGACGCGTGACCTAGACGCCGCTGAAACCCTGTTCATCGTTTCATCCAAGACATTCACGACCCTAGAAACTTTGACCAACGCCCATTCCGCTCGCGCGTGGCTTCTGGAATCCCTGAAGGATGAAAAGGCGGTTGAGAAGCATTTCGTTGCGGTCTCGACGAACGCCGATGCCGTCTCCAAATTCGGCATCGACACAGCAAACATGTTTGCGTTTTGGGATTGGGTAGGCGGACGCTATTCCATGAACTCGGCCATAGGTCTATCGACGATGCTTGCCATCGGACCCGAGAATTTCAGGTCGATGCTCGATGG
>JBBQMJ010000306.1:0-4829 GCA_038328815.1 Fimbriimonadales bacterium
GGCAAAGCCGGCTTTGCCCACCTCAGCGACGGCGATGCCAAGATTCAGGCCTACTTCCGAAAGGACGACATCGGCGACACCGCCTGGGAAGCCTATAACCTCCTCGACATCGGCGACCATATTGGCGTCAAGGGCGAGCTTTTCCTGACGAAGACGGGTGAAAAGTCCATTCACGTCCGCGAGCTAACAGTGCTTTCAAAGGCCCTCCAAGCCCTGCCGATCGGTAAGGAAAAGGACGGCCACGTTTGGTACGGCCTCACCGACACCGAGCAGCGCTACCGCCACCGGCATCTGGATCTCATCACGAACCAAGATGCGCGCAAGATGCTGCTCGACCGAGCTCGAATCGTGTCGGCTGTGCGGCGATTCATGGATTCAAGGGGATACCTGGAAGTCGAAACGCCCATCCTCCAAAACGAAGCTGGTGGCGCGGCGGCAACCCCGTTCATCACGCATTACAACGCCTATGATCTAGACGTCAAGCTGCGAATCTCCCTTGAACTCTATCTCAAGCGCATAATCTGCGGCGACGTACCGCGAGTCTATGAAATTGGCCGGGTCTTCCGAAACGAGGGCGTCAGCAACCGCCACAACCCCGAGTTCAGCTTGCTCGAATTCTATGAGGCTTACATTAACCTTGAGGACGTCATGGCGGTCGTCGAGGAGATGTTCAAGTACGTAGCCGTAGAAGTCTTTGGCTCAGCCGTGGTCGAGAAGCCGGATGGGTCGAAGCTAGATTTCTCCAAGCCTTGGAAGCGCGTCAGCCTGCTTGATGAGATTGAGAATCTGAGCGGCGTCAAGCGAACCGAGCTTGAGGATCTTGCGAGCGCCAAGAAGGCGCTGGACCGTGTAGGAATCCCATCGGCGAAAGAAAACAACCTAGGCGGCATCATCGAGAAGCTGCTTGAAAGGTACGTCGAACCGACGCTGATTGAGCCAACGTTCGTCATCGGCTACCCCATAGAAACTTCCCCGCTCGCCAAGAAAGAACCGGGCAACCCCAAATTCACACGGCGGTTCGAAGGTTATGTCGGCGGTCGAGAAATCTGCAACGCGTTCTCAGAGATCAACGACCCAATCGACCAACGCGAGCGATTCGAACAGCAGATTAACGAGCGGGCCAAGGGTGACGCCGAAGCGCACCCCATGGACGAGGAGTTCATTTATGCATTGGAAAGCGGTATGCCCCCAACCGGCGGGTGCGGTATCGGCATGGACCGCATGGCCATGATCCTCACCGGCGCGGATCACGTCCGCGAAGTTCTGATGTTTCCCATGATGAAGCCGCAATTGCAAGAAGACGACGCGCAATAATGCTCCCATGCGTGTCGTCCTTCTAGCCCTCCTTGCGCTCTTGCTAATCGGGTGCAGTTCCAAACGCTCGATAGTCGGCTATTGGAAGGTTGAAAAGACAGGCGCGGTGATCGTTTTTGAAGAGTCTGGAGTCCTAGCCCTCGCCACTGGCGCAGATGTAAACAGGGTTGGGACTTGGAAGATGGACGCCAATAAGCTCATCATTGTCAACAACCTCCTTGGCGGGTTAAGCGGGCCTGTCCCCGTATCCTCGGATATCAAGTGGCTGGCCGATAATCGAATTCGAATCAAGCCCTTTGACACGTCCGACCCAAGAGCTAAGGATGCGCCGGACTCGGTTGAAATGGAACTCACTCGTATGACACCGGCAATGCAAGCCGACATGATTCGACAATCCCAGGACAAAGTTGCGAGCAAGCCCGGCGCGCCTACTCTTGTGCCAGATGGGTCCAGCGATGGCGACGTCTGTCTGAACAACCTCAAGCAGATTGGAAGCGGGATGTTGATTTATGCCACAGATTTCGACGATACGCTGCCTCCTCCGTACACCTGGGGAACAACCGTAAGGCCGTACGTGAAAGACGCTCGCGCTTTCACCTGTCCAACGGTTGAAAGACAGGGGCAAACGGGGGGCTACGCCTACAATTCCCTGATCGCTGGGGCTCTCCTTCGCACGTTCACATCGCCTGAAACCATGCCGACGCTATTTGAAACGGAGAATCTCACAGAGGGGGCAACCGAGGAAGTCAACTACGGCCTTTCAATTCCAAGGCACAACGACGTAATTTGCGCAGCTTACGCAGATGGCCATGCGAAGAAACTTCCTAGTGGAGTTAGGCCCTAGTCCCGGCTTCCCTTCGTAGAACTGACCTTGCGCTCGGAAATGCGCGTCGCCTCATGAAGCGCCCGCCCGAAAGCCTTAAATGTCGCTTCGCAAACGTGGTGATCGTTTTCACCGGCAATCTTGCGCAGATGAACGGTAATCCCTGCGTGCATTGCTAACGCTCGGAAGAACTCTCTCACACACTCGGTCGATAGTCCACCAATTTTCTCCCGAGTAAAGGGAACGTCAAAGAACAGCTCGCCACGGCCGCTTATGTCAACGACGGCAAGAACGAGCGCCTCGTCCATTGGTGTGTGATTACTGGCATACCGACGAATAGCCTCCGATCGAAGGGCGCTGGCGATGGCCTGGCCAGTGACAATGCCGACGTCTTCAACGGTGTGATGGTCATCGACGCCGAGGTCACCTTCACAAACCACGCCGTAATCAATCTCGCCGTGAAAACAAAGCTGGGTGAGCATGTGATCGAAGAAGGCGATTCCGGTGGAAATATCGCTCCTCGTCCCGCCATCAAGGTCCATGACGACGCGAGTGCGGGTTTCTTTCGTATCCCGATCAATCTCCGCGTATCGGACGCCAGGCGCCTCCTTACTCATGCCGTCGTTATACCTGTAAGGTTGAAAAGGGGAGAAAGGAATTAGGAGTTAGGAAATGGAATGGAGGGAAGGCGGTGGTCGGACAATTCTAGAAATCGGCGTCCCGTAAATTCCTATTCCCTATTCCTAGTTCCCGCCGAATAAAAAGTGACATGCCTAGAAAGGGCTCTCTTTCCACCGCGAAAGGCTAGCCCGAATGCACAGTCCTGAGGCTAAAGCGGAGGCCCAGTGGTTTAGCCACAGCCAGCCCCAACCGTGCCCTGCGAAGCATCCTGCATACCGAACTCCGCATACCGTCCACAAAAAGTTAAAGGGCCCTCCTCGAAAGGAAGGCCCGGCTCAACAGGAGGTGCTAACAGAAGCGGCTTTCTGCGTTCCTGGAAGGACTTCACTGCACCGTCGCAGCTATTCAATCCGCGTTTACGCGTCGCGCCACCTGCGACTGCAAAATGCGAATGTCTTTGAAATTGGGGTATTTACCGAACGCCTTTGTTCGTACGGTGCGAAGCATTTTAAAACGCTCGCAGTCCCAACTTCTGTCGACTCTCACTACGTTTACGGGGTTAGCTGTCGGGTTCGGGCCAAGAGTTACCCTAGTCGTCCTTGCGGACATCATTCACCCCTAAGTTACGGTTCCCCCGTCTCTGAGTTGCCTCAGCGTTCAACGATTGGCTTTGCAGCCACGAAAATAATACTACCACGCAATGCGCAGAGTTCCAACCATTGATGGGGAAAAGTTAGGGAAGAGTTGGAAAATTGAATCGTCGATGATAGACACCTTCAGCCAACCTCCATTTTCCTAGTTCCTAATTCCCTATTCCTACAAATGTTCCGCCGGTAGACTCCAGCCATGCGCGTCCTCTTCATCGGCGGAACAGGAATTATCAGCTCCGCCTGTTCGCCCCTGGCCATCTCGGAAGGCATCGATCTCTATCTCTTAAACCGTGGCCAATCGCACCGTGGTGCACCCGAAGGCGCGAAATTGCTTGAAGTCGACATCCGCAAGCCCAGCAGTGTCAGAAAAGTAATTGGCAACCTCACATTCGACGCCGTTGTGGATTGGATCGCCTTCACGCCCGAGCACATCGAAACAGACCTTGAGCTCTTCAAGGGCAAAACGGCGCAATACATCTTCATTAGCTCAGCCTCCGCTTACCAAACACCGCCCTCCTCACTGCCAATAACCGAATCCACAATCCTAGACAATCCCTTTTGGGAGTATTCAAGGAACAAGATTGCATGCGAAGAGCGGCTAGTTCGAGCCTATCGAGACGAGAAGTTTCCTGCGACCATCGTCCGGCCCTCGCACACCTACGACAAGACCCTGTTCCCATTCGACGGAGGCTTTACGATCCTCGACAGGATGCGTAAAGGAAAGCCAGTAGTAGTCCACGGAGATGGCACTTCCCTCTGGGTTCTCACCCACCACAAGGACTTTGCTCGCGCGTTTATCCCGCTCTTTGGAAACAGTCATGCCATTGGTGATTGCTTCCAGATCACGTCAGACGAGCTCCTGACTTGGAACCAAATCTACGACATTGTCGCTTCAGCAGCGGGTGTCGAAGCCAAGAAAATCCATGTCCCTTCCGACCTGATCGCAAAACACGATCCCGGCATGGGCGATGGACTACTTGGTGACAAGGCGCACAGCGTCATCTTCGACAACACGAAAATCAAGCGCTTGGCCAGGGGCTGGGACGCGAAGATCCCGTTCAGCCAAGGCGCTCGTGAAATCGTCGCCTGGTACGACGCCGACCCGAGCCGCGGCATCATCGACCCACGAGTCAACGAGATGCAAGACAAGTTATGCCAACTCTACGGTTGAGGAGCGCTTAGGCAACTATCTGTCATCCCGTCCAGAACAGCGGCGCCCTGCACGCGTGTAGGCGGGGGATGGTTCGTGCCGGCGTTCCGGACGCAATTTTTGCCCACGAAAATATGACCGTTGCCAGGCATTCTAGTAGGCGGCGGATGGCCCGAGACTGCTTCACGCGGCAGATCCAAGACAACCAGCCCCTTGAAACCGCCTCGAACCTACGGGCACCTACTCGCAATTACGACGGCTCCGGACGCAT
>JBBQMJ010000307.1:0-4825 GCA_038328815.1 Fimbriimonadales bacterium
TCCAATTCACAATTATGGCTTGGTTGGGCCAATACTTATTCAACCGGCGCCATCAAAGATCGGCGTCTTTAGCCAAGGCAAGTTGGTGCCATCGCAGGTTCTGAAGCGCAGCGGTTCAGAGGCAAAGATTCTCTTTCAACCAAAGCTTCGTGGGCTAGCGATGGAAGTCTTCGATGTCCAATCTACGTATCCCGGAGGTGGCGTCGCCCAGCTTCGGCTTTGGAAAATGACGCCCAAAAGCATCAATCGAATGGCGTCGTATTGGGTGCTTGAAAACGAGCGATTCACCTTAAAAGTAAACGAAGCAGGTGACGTGTGCTCCGTGTACGACAAGGGCGCTCAACGGGAGACCCTTTCGGCCCCTATTCGCCTTGCATTCATGCACGAGGACCCCCGATCATGGCCGGCTTGGGCAATGGATTGGACGGATCAGAAGAATCCGCCCAAAGCGTATGTCAGCGGCCCAGCCAAGATCACCGTTGTGGAGGATGGCCCAGTCCGCATCGCGTTACAAATCGAGCGCGAGAGCCTCGGTTCTAAATTTGTCCAGCAGGTTCGGTTGAGCGCTGGAGGGGAGCGTGTCGAATTCCTGGACAACGTTGATTGGCGCAGCAATTCGGTGGCCTTGAAGGCTACTTTTCCGCTTGCCGCCTCCAATCCCTTTGCCACCTATAACGAGCAACTCGGCACCGTTCAACACGGCAACAACGACCCGAAGAAATATGAAGTCGATGCTCACCAGTGGTTCGACCTCACAGATACGAGCGGCGGCTTCGGCGCGTCAGTCCTAAGCCAAGACAAGCTCGGGTCAGACAAGCCTGATGATCACACGCTTAGACTCACATTGCTGTACACGCCAGGGGTGCAGGGTGGCTATCAGGATCAGGGCTCTCAGGATTGGGGCCACCACGAAATCCTCTATGGCTTCGCCCCGCATACGGGCGACTGGCGGACGAATACACCCAAAGAGGCAACCTGTTTGGATCAACCCGTGATCGCCTATCAGGCAACACCTCACCCTGATGGGCTGAAAGCGTTACAGCTCTTCACCGTTGATGCTGCAAACGTCTCGATTGTGTCAGTCAAGAAGGCTGAAGACGGCGACGGCATGATCGTCAGACTCCGCGAGTCTGACGGCAAGGCAGCTTCAGGCAAGTTAACCAGCGGCATGCCTAGTGCTCTAGAAGGCGTCATTGAAGTGGATGGGCAGGAGAAGAAAGTCGGTGATGAGAACGTTAACAATGGCGCGGTCAACTTTGAACTGAAGCCATATGAGGTTAAGGCATTCCAATTCAGTTTTAAGCCCGCTATGTCCGCCTTGACGGATTCAGTGCCTGTCGCTTTGCCCTACAATGTCGACGTCATCAGCACACGGACGAACCGTGGCGACGGCGACTTCGATGGTGAGGGGCGGTCGCTGCCAGCAGACCAACTACCTGATCGTCTCGAAACGGAAGGAATCACATTCCAAATCGGTCCCAAGAACGATGGCGCCAAGAACGCGGTCGCCTGCGATGGCCAGGTTATTGAATTGCCTAAGGGCGGCCAACGCCTATATATGCTTGCCGCGTCCTCAAGGCCCGATCACGAAACGGACTTCACTTTCGATTATTCTCCCCCATCAATGGACGTAAGGGACACTTATGAAAACTTCAAAGTTACGATTCAAAACTGGGGTGGCAAGATCGGCCAATGGGATAACCGCGTGTGGCGGGGCCAAGTGCCCGACGTCGCTTACGACTTCAATAACAAGCTGTCAGGCATCGATCCCGGCTTCATCAAGACTGACTCCATCGCGTGGGCCTGCTCACACAGGCACGACCCAAAGGGCGATGAAATCTACGAATACAGCTATCTGTTCAAGCAAGGCTTCGATATCCCTGCCGGAGCACATGCAATCCTCCTCCCCAAGGACAAGAGCATCAAAGTGCTCGCAATGTCAATCGTCAGGGATCCGATCGACAACCTGACGTCTGCCTCGCAGGTACTTGACCATCTCGATTCCAAAGTCGATGCGCCGAGCATTGACGTTCCGCCTTATGCGCTGAACGAATCGACGCTTGTAACCATTAATCCCGGACGATACGGCAACGAGAATGACATTCACTACACGCTGAACGGGGATGATCCCACCATCCGGTCTAGAACTTACTCCGGACCGTTCTGGCTGTCGAAATCCGCCACGATCAAGGCCCGTGTTGGCTCCAAAGGACCGGTTGCCATGTTTAAGGTTGTCATCGAAGACACTACGACGCCAAAGATCACGAATATCTCCGCGTGGAGAGTAGTCTCTAAAATCGCCATCTCGTTTTCGGAGCCAGTCGATCGGGCGAGCGCAGAGAGCCTTGGCAACTATTCCCTCAAGGGTGCGCTAGTTACCGCCGCAAAGCTTGCCGCCGACGACTTGTCCGTTGAGCTGGCGTTGGAACACGCGCCGTCACAGTCGCTTGAACTAACACTTCATGGAATCAAGGATCGCTCGCCGAAGGCAAACGCCTTATCTAAGACGACCCTCAACATCGAACCGAGAGGCCCGGTTGTTACTCTCGATAGCTACGAGGCCAAGGGAGATGGATTGACGAAGGAGGAGCCCAAGCTTCCCGTCGGCGCCCGAGCGCCTTGGACGATCAACTTCGAGGTCTACATGGATAAGGAGCCCGATACTTTGACACCCATCCTAGGCTTCGGCAACAGCAGTGACAATTCACGGGATGGATCATCCCGATACATCTGTCAATTCGATGCGGGAATCCACTTTTGGGGGCGCAACGTCGATATCGATGCGAACCAAAGGTTTGATGTAGGCAAGTGGCAGATGATAACAGCGACCTATGACGGAGCGAATCTAGCCCTCTACAAGAATGGAGAGCAAATGGTAACGACTGCAATGAGCTTGACCGCTGCGCCGGCCATCTTCAAGGTAGCCCCGCTCGATGGCTGGGACGGCAAACGGCGGTTCCAGGGCAAGGTTAGGGACGTCTCCATATGGGATTCAGCCCTCGACGCCGTGGCGGTCAAGGCCATCTATAAAGCGCCTTAGCTTGACTGTAGGTAATCTCGGCGGCGTGAGACGACCATCTGCCTGTCTATTCGTCGTGACCCTCGCCGCCCTCGCAGGAGCCCAGCTTAGCGTCCGAAACGGCCAACTGCCAGCCTACAAGGACCCTTCGCGTCCGGTCGAGGCGCGAGTCAAGGACTTACTCAGCCAGATGACAACGGCAGAGAAGATCGCTCAGTTAAGGAGCGATGCCGACCCCAAGGTCTACGAACCCGCGCTGAAGACGACGGGCTTTGGCTTCTTTGCAATCTATCCCTTGCGTGGCCTTGATCCTGAAGCCCTCGCGATCAAGATGAACGATCTGCAGCGTATGGCAGCAACGTCACGTCTGGGCATTCCGATCATGCCGTACGAGGAGGCTCTTCACGGGTTGATCGACAAAGGCCATACCAGCTATCCGCAGGCCATCGGCCTCGCCGCATCGTGGGACCCGGATTATGTCCACCGAGTTGCCTTGGCCATCGCGGAGGAGACCAAGGCAGAGGGCGTGCGCCAGGTCCTGTCCCCCGTTATCAACGTCTGCCGAGATTCGCGTTGGGGGCGAATGGAGGAGTCGTATGGCGAGGATCCATTGCTCACATCGCGGATGGGCGTCGCTTTCGTGACAGCTTTCGAAAAGTCCGGCATCGCGACTACGCCTAAGCATTTCGTAGCAAACCTATGGGACGGAGGAAGAGACAGCAACTCGGTCAATATCTCGATGCGACAGCTGTTCGACATCTATTTGAAGCCGTTTGAAGCCTGCTTTACTGAAGGCGGTTCTCGAAGCGTAATGTGTTCATACAACGCGGTGAATGGCGTTCCCTGTGCCTCTGATCCGTGGCTGCTCACCGACGTTTTGCGGAAGCAGTGGGGATTCAAAGGCTACGTAGTTTCTGACTGGGGCGCTGCTAGCAACGTGCTGGGTGCCTTTCATCAAGCGGCAACGGCAGAAGATGCGTCGGCCCTGCTTCTGAATGCGGGTATGGATTCAGAAGCCCCAACGGTTTACATCTTTGGCAAGCCGATTGAGGATGCGGTCCGGTCTGGCAAGATATCGGGCAAAACGCTTGACGAGTCGGTCTCCCGCGTCCTGCGCGTAAAATTTGAACTTGGATTGTTTGACGAGAACTTAGTGGATCCGGCTAAAGCACCTCTGGCGGTGAGTCCTGCCCATAGGGCCATCGCCGCCGAGAGCGCGCGCAGGGCCATGGTCCTTCTGAAGAACGAGGGCGCCGTCCTGCCCCTTTCAAAGACTCTCAAGAGGATAGCCATCATTGGAGACCTCGCCCAGGGGGCAGTTCCTCTAGGCGGCTATAGCGGCAACCCAGGTCCTACGAAGAGCATTCTTCAGGGGCTGAAGGATTCGTCGCCATCAACCCAATTTGACTTCGTCGAAGGGTGTGCCGTCAATTCGAACGGCATGCTTCCTGCCATCCCTTCAACCGCTCTGCGAACGTCAGATGGCCAGTCTGGTCTAAATGGCGAGTACTGGTCTAACCCCGATTTCAAAGGCGAGCCAACTTTAACTAGAGTCGATGGCGAAGTTAGTTTCGACTGGGGGGATGGCTCGCCTGATGCAAAGTTGCCAGTTGATAACTTTGCCGCTCGCTGGACAGGCACGATCACCGCGCCAACAACGGGCACATACACGATTTCAGGCACATCGGATGACGGCCTGAGGGTGTACATCGGCGGCAGGCTCATCGTCGATAACTGGGGCGATCACGGTGCATCTTCAATCACAGGGAACGTCCATTTGAACGCGGGCGAAGCGGTTTCAATCAA
>JBBQMJ010000308.1:0-4808 GCA_038328815.1 Fimbriimonadales bacterium
CGGAAAGAAGCTCAACGCGAGATGAGTTCGAACCGGCAAGCGAGGAGGACACTCACCCAACGATCCTCCCTTACCCTCCAGCCCATCGGGCCGGTTTCGCCAACCGGCCCTTTTTTCGTTTTTAGGGCGCCTGGGTAAGCCAATTGATCCAATGGATATTGGAGTCGCTTCCAAACGACAACTGCTGGTAGTCCGTGAACTTGTTGGCAAGGAAATCGGTTGACTGCGAGAAGTCGATCGAAACTCCATGGCTGTTGGCCGATTCCGCCGTATGGCGATTGTAGAGAACAGCATTTGTGATCGCTGTCTGCAGCGTTTGCGCAGCATTAGTTACCGCAAGAGGTGCCGGCGGATTGCCTCCGCCACCGTTCTGCAGAATTGTGCAGACGTCGAACAGATCACGATAAAGCCTATTCAGTGGCGGTCCGAAGTCGTCGTACTTCTGAGCAGTCGACCTAACAAATGGAACAAGCGTGGTGAGGCTCGCTTTGTTTGCGATCAAGGCGTCAGCTAACCCGCTCGTGGCTGTTGCCAATGCCGGGAGTTGAGTCGTATCAATCACGCTCTGTGTAATTGGCGTGTTGCTTGCGCCGTAGGCGGTCATCATGCCATCCACAAATGACTTGCTCAGATTTAGAGTTGTGTCGTCGGGCGTGTCTCGGAATGGCGCGAAGACTAGGTCGTACGGATAGCCGGCAGCTGGGGGGCTTTCTTCGCTGCCCACGACAAATCGCGCCTGATTTCGCGCTTCATAGGCCACTTCCACCATTTGCATAAGGCTCGCGTCCCACGCCAGGATGTCTGGCTGCACGGTGCCTAAAGCTTGGCCAAGTTGCCACGTTTCGATGTGGTTGCCCGTGTCGTCGTCGTAGCTGAAGCCCCGCGTAGGCATGTCTCGACGGTGCTCCCTGCCCGCGAGCCCAGGTGCCCAGCCATTGCCGTGGTTCCAGACGATCACGCAATATCGGGTAGCGGGGAAGAAGGTCTTGCCCCAGTTGATGAAGTCAGACATGGTTTGGGCGTTGCCCATATCGACCCCTGTGCCCAAGTCCTGAAGCACGTGGCTGACCATTTGATTGCTGCTGCTGCCTACGACTTGGTAGCGCCGTGTACCGATAAACGTCGGGTGCTGACCAGCTACGGCGGCTTGCTTCCATTGGACGATAAATCGAACATTGGCAGGTACGCCAGCTACCTTTTGCATCTGGATCATGTTTTCCGTGCTGAAAGCGTCCAGATCGTTGGCTGCGTTCATGTAAACCAATACGGTCCACTTGCTGGTGGTGACGGTAAAGGGCGTCACAGTCACAGTGGCGCCACCAATCAGGCTTCCGCTATAGGTTGCCCTGACCGATCCTGTTCCTGGATTCGTCCCTGTGGCAATCCCCGTCACGGCGTCGATGCTGACGACTCCGCCCAATTCCGTCCAGGCTATGCTCCCAGATGGTCCGAAGACAACGTTACCGCCAGCGTCGAGAGGCGTGGCGTAGAACTGTTGGCTGTTTTGGACGGTGAAAGTTGCCGTGGGCGGCGTAACTGCGACCGAAGCGGCGCTGTTGCCGACATCGATGCGGAGGGACGCTGACGAATTCAAGGAGACAAACCTGTCGAATGACCCGGTTTGAACTCCGCCGATGTCTCGCAAGGACCATAGTTGGCCGGTCAAGTGGTAATTGCCTGCAGGCACCGAGTTAAACGCGGTGGTCATCTGGCCAGCGACGTCCTGGTTGACGTTCAGCTCTTGAACGAGGAGGCCGTTGCCATCTCGAAGATCCAGCTGCTCGGAAAGGCCGCCGCCGGGGCTGGCATGATTTGTCCAGTCGGTATTGATGGTCAGGATTGCAGAACCGCTACCTCCGCCGCTAGCGCCCCCTCCGCCGCCGCAGCCGACGAGAAGTGCCAAAGATAAGATCATGGCAATGGACAGGATTCGCGACACGGTGTTCTTCATGAAGTTCCTAAGCTTAGACGCGTAATGCGCCCTAAGAATTCTTAAGCAATCATTAGTCAGTTTGGAGCCGATCCGCGCCGATAATTTGCTTATTGGAACGAGATTCTGACCTAAATGACCTTTCCGCTTTGCTAAGCAAGCTGGGAATTAGCTTCCGTGCTGCAAAAGATGCTGCTGTCGGAGAGTTTCCTGTCGCCATCCAGTTGGCAAATGGAGAGAGTTTGTCGCTCGCGTTTCCACACCCTCAGCACCTCAAGGGGATGAGCTCAGAAGAGGTCGGCCTGGCTATTTTCGATCCCATCGGATTTCCGCAAGCCATATGGGGTTTGGCTTCAAATATCCCGTTCATTCGAAGTGGTCACAACGTATTCGAAACTCCGATCGCGAGTTTAATGGAAGAGGGTGGCATTTTGTATTTGGACGGCGTGCGCTACTTCACAGCAGGCGTCGCGAACGGCGGTTCCGAAGTTCCCTTGCTGGTCATTAACGCGCACGAGGAGAAGAAGGCGCGTCGACAGGCGGCGAAGGGCTGGCGCACTGCCAATACGCTGCGGCGGCTAGGGAAGGCGTTAACGAGCACTCAGAATGTGCAGCACCTCTGCGTGGCTTCTGCGCATGAGATCGCTTCTACTACCAACCTTGCAGCGCTGCTTATCTGGGCCGTTGACTCAACGGGACAGGGCATTGAACTTGTGGCGAGCCTTGGCGTGAATCGAAAGGGGCGGACGGCGGTTGAGAAACTCGCGATGCGGGCGGGCACGAGTTGTCTTGCTGAATTTGTCGCGGAAAAGGGGCAGGGTTTCTTCGTGTCTAACGTGCACGAGCACTTGCTTACAGCGAACCTGGAGGCAAACTTCTGCTACCTGAAACCGAAGGGGCTGTTTGCCATCCCGCTGCAAATTGGCGAACGCGTGCTGGGCGTCATCGAGATGATCGGCAAAGAAGACGACCCTCACTTTGAGGACGACCAGGATCTGTTCCAAACGGTAGCTGAGCATTTGACGTTGGCCTTGCATTCCGCGCAGCTTTATGAGCTGGCCGAGAAGTCCGCATCACATGACTCCTTGACCGGTATTCCGAACCATCGATCAATGCAAAGATTCCTTCAATCGCGTCTTATGGAGGCTGAACGCACCGGGCAAGAGATTGCGGCGATCATGATCGATGTCGACCACTTCCGACGTTTCAACGAAGAAGAGGGTCACGACGCGGGTGACGAAGTACTAAAGCTCGTTGCGCAGACCTTGAAAGAATGCGTGCGCCCTTATGACTTGGCAGCCCGGTATGGCGGAGAAGAGTTCACACTGCTGCTTCCTGGCACCGGGAAAGACGGTGTTTTAGCTCTTGCCGAACGTGCACGATCACGGGTTGAAGAGATTATTTACGTGTCACCGAGTGGCACCCAGCGCGCTGTTACAATCAGTCTAGGTTGCGCTGTGTTTCCCTACTCTGCTTCGGACAGCGCGACGCTGCTTAAGGCTGCGGACACAGCGTTGTACAAAGCCAAAAGGGCGGGCCGTAATCAGGTTGCTTGGTTCGACGGTGGAATCCACTCGGAAGCGAAACGCGAAGGAATCGACCTCAAATCGATTTGCAAACGACTTCGGTCAAACGATCTGGCTGCCGCAGAGGGCCTGATTATGGTGATTGGTCCTGACCTCGACTTGGTCACCAAGCGCCTCTCCTTGGACGAGAAGAAATGTCTGAAGTTAAGGGGACTGCTCCACGTGTTACCAACTTACGGGGCGGCTCTAGCCGAGCGCGATTTTGAGGCGATCGAGACGATTGAGAATACAGCAGAATTCAGGTGCCTTGAGCCAAGTCTGAGCGCATATGCCGAACGGTTTGATGGATCGGGTCCGCAGGGGCTTAAGGGAGACAAGATTCCTTTGCTAACCAGAATTGCCCAGATCCTTATCGCAAAAGCGGAGAATAGGCTCCAAAGCGACGCAGGAAGATTGGACCCCGAGATCGTTGCGTTACTGGTGGAACGAGCCGACGCGGCTTGACGAGACAGGGGCTAATGTGCCATAGTTTCTTCTTGCGCCTAGGCGCGCCTGGAGATTTGAATGTACGCGATTGTAAAGACCGGTGGAAAGCAGTTTAAAGCAGCAAATGACGAAGTACTCATCGTCGAAAAGCTGGAAGGCGAGCCAGGAACCAAAGTTGAGCTCGACGAAGTGCTGATGGTCTGCGACGGATCGAAGTTTAAGGTTGGATCGCCATTCATTAAGGGTGCGAAGGTTACGGGCGAAATCATTCGGCAGGGCAAAGGACCGAAGATCGAGGCGTTCAACTACAAGGCAAAGAAGAACGAGCGAAAGCGATGGGGCCATCGACAGCCACAGACGCACGTTCGTATCACAGGAATTGAGGCAGGCAAGTAAATGGCACATAAAAAAGGTCAAGGCTCATCGCGAAACGGCCGAGATTCCAAGCCGAAGATGCGTGGAATCAAGCGCTACGGCGGCGAAGTCGTCCGTGCAGGCAGCATCATCGTCCGCCAGTGCGGCAATAAGTTTTATCCAGGCGAGAACGTGGGCATCGGCCGAGACTTCACTCTGTTCGCTCTTGGCGACGGCCAGGTGAAGTTTGAAGGACCCGAAGGCAAGCGACGGGTCAGCGTCTATCCCTACCAAGCCGTTTAGGTTCCTTAATATGCCGCGTGGATGACGTACTTTAACGTCGTCTCTGCTTTTGCAGGCATGACCGCCGTCCATTGTGCCGTCGATGAGTTCAGCTTTGCGCTCTCAAGGCCATCGCTGGCAATCGACCACCGGCCCCCCACATCCTGTACAACACGAACCTTGACCGGCTCGGACTTTGAGTTGTGGAGCAGCACAGTGTAGCGGTGGTC